>JAKAMK010000002.1 GCA_021812925.1 bacterium
GGCGAGGCGATGAAGCCTCCCCGGTCAAAGTACTTGGTCATGTTCCACCCCTGACATCTATCTAGCTATTCCACTAGACATAGGGGCTGTTTTAACTCCGTTCTGCTCCCGAATCAAGGTGTATAAACGACCGACGGTGGATAGCGCACAGGCCGTGCTTCCGGAGCGCTTCGTAGTGCGCCTTCGTGCCATAGCCCTTGTGGACCTCGAACCCGTACTCCGGGTACTCGGCGGCGAGTGCGGTGACGAGCCGGTCGCGCGAGACCTTCGCTGCAATCGACGCGAGCGAGATGAGCGGCACGCTTTCATCGCCGCCGATGATGGTCTGCTGAGAGTACTCAGGCGGCGCCTTGAGCGAGCCGTCGAGCAGCACCTCGGCGAGAGCGGCGTCGGGTGCCAGTTGGTTCACCGCGCGAGAGACCGCCTCGCGCACGACGACCGCGATGCCGCGCGTGTCGATGTCGGCCGCCGAGCCGTACTCGACTACGAAGCGCACGCCGCCCCGAGCAGCGTGCGCTTCGAGCATTTCAAAAATCGCCTCGCGTTTTTTCTCCGAGAGCTTCTTCGAATCGCGCACGCCGGGAAATTCCTTTGCCACGTCGAAGCCATCCTCGACCGCCACGACCCCAACCGCCACCGGTCCGGCTAGAGGCCCCCTCCCCGCTTCATCCACGCCGATGACGTATCGCATAGGGGAAGCATAGCAAAGGGCGGGTACCGACCGGTACCCGCCCTCGCAATCACGCAGTTTTCGGATGCGTCATTGTTCGCACCGCACGCTGCACCTCGTTGTCGCAGAGCGCACCTGAGCCGCAGCAGCCGCGCAAGCCGATCTTGAGCGCTTCTTTCTCGCTCAATCCGCACGTTGGCCAGAGCGTGCGCCGACGATCAATGCCCCAGCCGAGCCGCGTGACGCGCCAGCAATCTGCGTGCGCGCGACGGATCTGCCGCACGAGCCGAAGGCGACGCAATCGCCGCAAGCGACGAATAGTCGCAATGAAGAACATGGCATTCCTCCTCTTCGTAATGCCTCAGGGTAACAATAGCCCTGCGGCTCGCGGCGTCAAACGGCCCTTGGGCGCCCATGCGTTCCGTGAGTGCTCGGGTATACTAGGCTCGATGGCGAGCAAGTTCATCCACCTCCATACCCACTCACACTACACCTTCCTCCAGGCCTTGCCGAAGCTCGACGAGCTCGTCGAGAAGGCGAAGGTCGAGGGCATGGACGCGGTCGCCCTTACCGACGGCGGCACCATGCACGGCGCTATCGAGTTCTACAAAGAGGCGACGAAAGCCGGCATAAAGCCCATCCTCGGCGTCGACGCGTACCTCGCCCCGCGCTCGCGGCACGAGAAAGACTACGCACTCGACGCGAAGCGCTCGCGCCTCGTGCTGCTCGCGGAAAATAACGGGGGCTACCAGAACCTCCTCTACCTCGTGACGAAAAGCTGGACGGAAGGATTCTTCGAGCGCCCGCGCATGGACAAGGAACTCCTCAAGGAGCGCGGGCAGCACCTCATCGCCATCCTCCCCTCTTTCGCGAGTGACATCTCGCAGCACCTGCGCGCAAACGACCCCGACGGCGCGAAAGCCGCGCTCGCGGAATTTAAGAATATCTTCGGCGCGGATAACGTCTTCCTCGAGATTACCCACCATCCGAAAGTCGAGGGGCACGAAAAGCTCATGGCGCAGGTAGTCGCGCTCGGCAAAGAGACCGGCACTCCGCTTCTCGCGCAGCACGACGTCTACTACCTCGCGCCCGAGGACCGCGAGGCGACCGAGGTCATGCGCCGCATCCAGCAGGGCGGCCACGGCCGGAACGAGGACGAGGACTTCTCATTCATAAGCGAGGCGAAGGCGCTCGAGCTCTTCAAGGACCTCCCGGAGGCGGTGGAGAATTCGCGGAAGATTGCCGACCGCTGCACGGTCGAATTCGAACTCGGCAAGTGGACCTTCCCTGCGGTGCCCGTCTCGCCCGGATTCAAGAGCCACGAGGACGAGCTGCGCGCAAAGGCGTACGCGGGCCTCGAGACCCGCGGCATGGAAAAGACGCAGGAAGTGGTCGACCGCATCGAGTACGAGCTCGGCATCATCATCTCGAAGGGCTTCGCGGTCTACTACCTCGTCGTCGCCGACCTCCTCACCTACGCGAAGTCCGCCGGCATCCTCACGACGACACGCGGTTCGGCGGCGGGCTCTTTGGTCGGGTACCTCACCGGCATCACGAACGTGAATCCCCTCTTCTATAAATTGCCGTTCGAACGCTTCCTCAACCCGGAGCGCCCGAAGGCGCCGGACATCGACATGGACATGGCCGATAACCGGCGCGACGACATGATCGCGTACGCGAAGCGCAAGTATGGCGACGACCACGTCGCGCAGATAGGCACCTTCGGCACCATGATGGCGCGCGCCGCGGTGCGCGACGTCGCGCGCGCCTTGGGCCACAGCTACGGCACCGGCGACCGCATCGCGAAGCTCATACCGATAGGCAGCCAGGGCTTCCCCATGACCATCGACAAGGCGCTCGAACTCGAGCCGGACCTGAAGGCCATCTACGACGAGGACGACGACGCGCGGGAAATCATCGACGTCGCGAAGCGCATCGAGGGCTGCGTGCGGCACGTGGGCGTGCACGCAGCGGGCGTCGTCGTCGCACCGACGCCGCTCATCGAGTGGTCCCCCATCCAGCCGGACCCGAAAGGCACCGGGAAGCTCATCACGCAGTACGACATGTACTCCATCACCGACGAGTACGGCGGCGTGGGACTTTTGAAATTCGACTTTCTCGGCATCAAGAACCTCGCCATCCTCGCGGACGCGGTCGCGCGGGTGAAAGCGACGCGCGGCATCGAGGTCGACATCGAGAATATTCCGCTCGACGACGCGGCGACCTTCGCCATGCTCTCAAAAGGCGATACGTACGGCACCTTCCAGCTGGGCGGCTCCGGCATGACGCGGTGGCTGAAGGAGCTGAAGCCGTCGACTATCCACGACATCAACGCGATGGTCGCGCTCTACCGCCCCGGCCCCATGGAAACGATTCCCTCATACATCGCGCGGAAGCACAACCCGCGCATGGTGAACTACATCGACCCGCGCATGAAGGAGTACCTCGAGTTCTCGCACGGACTTCTCGTGTACCAGGACGACGTGCTCCTCACCGCCATCAAGCTCGCCGGCTACTCGTGGCTCGAGGCGGACGTGTTGCGCAAGGCCATGGGCAAGAAGGTGCCGGAAATCATGCAGGCGGAAAAGGACAAACTCTTGAAAGGCTTCGTCGAGGTCGGCGGCCTCTCACAGGACAAGGCGCAGCAGCTCTGGGAACTCATCGAACCCTTCGCCGCGTACGGGTTCAACAAGGCCCACGCAGCCTCCTACGGCAAGGTCGCGTACCAGACCTCGTACATGAAGGCGAACTACCCGGTCGAGTACATGGCCGCGCTCCTCACCGCGGACGCGGGCGACACCGAGGAAATCGCGCGCCTCGTCGCCGAGGCGACGCGCATGAAGATTCCGGTCCTGCCGCCGGACGTGAACGAGAGCGGCACGGACTTCACGGTGGTGACGCTCGAACAGAACGACCAGCCGGCGGATGTATCGCGAGCGGAGGCTCTGCGCAGGAGCGGAGGCGACGAGCAGGAGGAAATTCGCCAGCAGGTGAATATTCCGTACTCCGCGAACGATACTCCGCCGGCTGGTCGCATGAGCGCAATTCGCTTCGGTCTGTCGAGCATCAAGAACTTCGGCGAGGGCATCTCGAAAGCCATCCTCGACGAACGCGAGGCGCACGGCCCCTACCGGTCGCTCGCCGACTTCCTCTCGCGCGTCGGCAGTAAAAATTTGAATAGGAAGAGCCTCGAATCGCTCATCAAGTGCGGCGCGCTCGACTCCTTCGAGCGCCGCGGGACGCTCCTCGAGAGCATCGACCGCCTCCTCGACTATCACCGGGAAACTACTGCAGAAGCGCCGCAGGATTCCCTCTTCGGCGCAGCCCTTGCCGCGCCCGCGCTCGCGCTTCCCGAGGGCAATCACGTCTCGCTCAAGGACAAGCTCGATTGGGAGAAGGAGCTCCTCGGCATCTACGTTTCCGGCCACCCCTTGGACGCGCACCAAGACCTGCTCTCGCAGTACAAGCTGCGCATACAGCTGGTCACGGAAGACCCGAAGCCGGGCTTCCCGGTGAAGCTCGCGGTCCTCGTCGCCGAGGTACGCACTTTTCTCACGAAGAGCGGCGAGAAGATGGCGTTCGTGAAGCTCGAGGACAAGACGGGCGGCATCGAAGCGGTCATCTTCCCGAAGCTCTTCAAGGTGCACGGTGCCGCAGTCACCCCGGGCTCCTGCATGCTCGTGAAGGGCTCCCTTTCGAACCGGAACGGCGAACTTTCCATCGCCATCGACGACCTGAAGCCGCTGTAGCTAGCAGCTGGTAGCGACCAGCGGCAATGCGCGCCGCTACGCGGCGCGCATTGCCGTGCGAGAGCATCCCGAGGTACGACGCCACCCGCTCCAGTTTCGCGCCCTGCGCAAGATTCCGGAACATCCGCCGCTTCGTTGCCGTACGCAGAACGCGGTGGTCGGGGAAATGCACCCAACCGAGAAAGTCTACGCCGGACGCCCACGTCGTTATCGAAACCTTCTCCGGATGCAGTTCGAGCTTGAGGCGGTCGTGCAGGAAAGTCCGGACGCGCGGCAACCATGCCGCAAGCTCCGCATGATCGGCAGAAAGGAACACGAAGTCATCGGCATAACGGATATAGTGCTTCGCTTTGAGTCGGTGCTTTACGAACTGGTCGAACTCGTTCATGTAGATGTTCACGAGGAGCTGCGAGGTAAGGTTGCCGAGCGGGAGGCCTTTGCCGTGGACATCCGGCGTGTGAAATGAATCCACGATATTCCCGACGAGCGCGCGGACGCGCTCGTCGGGAATCCGCTCGCGCAGGATTTTTATGAGCACCGCGTGGTGTATGGATGCGAAAAACTTGCGGATGTCACACTTCAGTACCCAGCAGGTGCGCGTATCGTTCTTCGACACCTTTAAGGCAAAGGCGCGGAACCGGTCCATCGCCTTATGCGTGCCCTTCCCCTCCCGGCAGGAGAACGAGTCCGCGATGAACGTACGGTCGAAGAACGGGTACAACACGCGGTAGAGTGCGTGATGGAGGAGGCGGTCACGAACAGCCGCCTTATGGATATCGCGCGGCTTCGGGTCGCTGATTTTGAAATGCCGGTATCCGCCGTGGCAGTACGTGCCCTCCGCAAGCTCTTGGTGCAACGCGAGCACGTTCTTCATCAGGCGGCGCTCGAACTCCTGCACGTCCGCTTTCTTTCGCTTGCCGCGTGCGAATTCTTCCCACGCCGCGAGCAAGTTTTCCACCGAAATGATATCTTCGTACGTATGACGGAGGCGCGTGCGGGACATGGCTTTAAAGCTACCCCCCCCCCGAACGATTTTGCCAGTGTTGGAGCGCGCGAAGCGCGCGTATCTTTTGTGGCTGCCGATAAAGCGCAATATGCCGCGCGAAGAACGATTCGGCATAGGCGAAAAAATTGACGGACTTTTGCTTGAAACACTTGATGGTTTGCGCGTCGCGACATTTGCAAAAGGCAATGCAAAGCGTTCCGCGCTCGCGACAGTCTCTCTGCGCATAGACGGCCTCAAGTTCTTCACACAACTCGCATGGGAAGCAAAGCTTGTCGCGCGAGCGCACTACGCAGAGCTTGCAGAGAGTATCGAAGAGATAGGACGCATGGTGGGCGGCTGGCGCAAAGGACTCGAGTCGAAACCGCGCGCGCCATAAAGCGCGCGCGGCAGCATGAAAGAGTTTCCGGAGAAGACACGGTTGCCGGCATTCCAGCGATTGTCGTCGAGGTCCCAGTCGTTCACGTTCCACTTGCCGTTGTCGGCGTTCCAGTTCACGTTCACGACGAAGCCGGAGCACATTCGTATCACGCGCCATCCGTGCCACCGCCTGTTGAGTACTCTTCAGGCTGTATCTTATATGGGGCCTTAAAGCCCGCAAGCGCGAGATACCAACTATTCCATACGTTTTTGAGAAACGAACATCTGCACGCTCGGCAAAGCCGTAGCCGAACCGATTCTGGCACGGTGCACGTCCCGAATCCTCCGCGTAAGCCGTAGCCGCCGCGCCCGAAGATTCAGGCACCATCATACCAAAAGAAAAATCCCGAGCTCCAAGATACCAAGTATCAAAGAGCCCGGGATTAAGGGCAAAAAGCCGAGAGTCTAGTTGCCGGAGAAGACACGGTAGCCGGCATCCCAGCGATTGACGTCGAGGTCCCAGCCGATCACGTACCACCGGCCGCTGACGGCGTTCCAGTACACGAACACGACGAAGCCGGAGACGTAGAAGATGTTCGCGAAACCGTTCGTGATGAGCGGTCCGTCTTTGCCGCCTCCCTGTGCCCGAATCATCTGTGCAATCATCCACAGATCAACCTCGTGCGCTTTTGAAAGAATCTGCTTGATCTTGCGATCGTATGCAGCCTCCGTGAGGTCATACGACCTCAAGACCGGCGCACCGTTTGACGAGCCACAGACCTTCCCAAGCAGCGTTTTCGCGCGGGCACGGAAGCTGTCCCAGACGTAAAGACCGGGACGGCTCTGGAAGAACGCGTCGAGATTGAGCGGCTCGGTGAGCGGCTCGACCGGAACATCTTCGCGGAAGCACAAGACGCCGGAGTCCTGTTTCGAAACGCCGCTCTTGAGCGCCGCCTTGAAGACGGCATCCCATGCCGGCGCATCGCCGGAATTGTAGCGGTTCACAATGTCGGCAATCGTCCCGTGATATGCGGGGTCGACACCAACGAGTGCCCGAGTAATCGAGCCGAGCCTGTCTTTCGACATCTCTCTTTCTCCTTTCAGGAGCAGTACCGCAAGCCTTCCCGTTCTTGGGTTCGCCGCGGCAGAAAATCCCGCACGGAGTCGAGGGGCTTTCTGCCGCGGCCAACGATTCGTAGGTTCGTCCGTCTTCTATAATACACGATTGGCACAATATGTCAAATTCTCGTTGCCCCGAACTGGTATGAGCGGTTTCCACTTTTTAACGGCGAACTTTCCATCGCCATCGACGACCTGAAGCCGCTTTGATATTGTGCAAAGGGGTTTCTGTGCTGAGGAGGAAAAAGATGACAGAAACGAAGTCCGTGTCCCGTGCCGAAATCGAAGCGGCGCTGGTGGAACTCGACGAACCGCTTACATCGGAGGTGTTCAATTCGTGGTCATTCGAGCCACTGCTCGAATACATCGAGCAATCGCTGAAGAGCGGCAAGCGCGGACTCGCGACGCTCGCAGAGAACGGGCTCATCGAGGCGGCTGTCGGCAGATTACCGAAGAAGCCGCTCGAAGCGTTCACGTGCGTCCGCGCGTTCGGTGCGAAGCTCTCGCGCATCCTCGACAAGGTCGAGCGGAATCCGCAGACTGCGGATGTCGAAAGAATCCGATTCGTGCTCAGGCGCTGGCGACGGTTCGCCCCCGCCTAGGCACGAATGGCGGCTGCGCGAGCAGCCGCCATTTGTTTTAGGACTACCGCACTGGCGAAGAGGGGTGTGTGATACGCTGAATACGGCACTTGAACAAACGGAGGCTTTGCCAATGGCCAAGGTATGTGTCTACACGGAAGCTCTCGAAGCGGTAAAGAAAAACCGGCCAACCAAAGTAAACCGCGCTCGGATCGACGCTCTTTTCGACGCGATCAGCAGCGCTACCGGAGCACGAGAACAGTACTTTTACGCATGGCTTTTGCGGCGCTCCATCCTCGGCAATGAAGCATTAGCTGGGAAAGTCTACGACGCGACGCCACGCATCGGAAAACTGCTCTCAAGTTTTGCCGAGGGTAGGCCGATACCGAATAAAGACAAGCAAATTGTAACGGCATTCCTCACCTACTGGCACGAATTCGCAGAAAACGAACGAGAAAGATATGAAGGATTCGTTGCGATGCATAAACGGCTTGCAGGAAACCCGCATTGGCGCAATGCTGTTAAACATATAGCGGGACTGAAGGACTAGCGAGCGGCGGCACCTCCTGGTGCCGCCCTCTATTTTTTGCGCTTGACCGCTTCCCTACTGGTGCTAGCATGAACCGCACGGAAATTGCTTCGGCTACCAACCGGAGGCGAACGCGCCCGAACGGGCCTAATCCGAAACTGAATTGAGCCCGTCACACTGCAGCAGCGTGGTCGGGAAAGCCAGGTGGAACCGCGAGAAATTCGCCCTGGCCGAAAACGGACACTCCTGATCCGTTTTCGGCCAGGGCGCTTTTCATTTTTATCCGTTACCAGCCCCCGCATGTCATCCACATCCCTCGAAGCAAAACGTCACACGCTCGCTCACCTCCTCGCGCAGGCGGTCATGGAGCACTACCCGAACGCAAAGCTCACCCTCGGCCCCGCCATCGATACCGGTTTCTACTACGACATTGATTTCGGCGGCGCGAAGCTCTCCGATGCGGACCTCGAGACGCTTTCCGAGGCGATGCGGAAGCACCTCCCCACGTGGACCGCGTTCACGCACGAGGAGGTGGACGCTGCGAAAGCGAAGCAGGCATTTGCGGGCAACCCGTTCAAGGCCGAACTCATCGACGAGATTGCCGGACGCGGCGAGCCCATCACGCTCTACACCTGCGGCGGCTTCACCGACCTCTGCCGCGGCGGCCACGCCGAGCACCCGGCAAAGGACATCGCCGAAGGCTCGTGGAAACTCGACCGCGTCGCGGGCGCGTACTGGCGCGGCGACGAAACGAAACCGATGCTCACCCGCATCTACGGTCTCGCGTTCGACACGAAGGACGAGCTCGATGCGCACGTGAAGCAGCTCGAGGAAGCGAAGCTGCGCGACCACCGGAAGCTCGGGGCTGAGCTCGACCTCTTCGTGATTAGCGACCTCGTCGGCGCCGGCCTCCCGCTCTTCACACCGAAGGGCACCATCCTGCGCGACGAGCTCGCGGATTTCCTCTGGCAGCTGAACCGCGCGCAGGGCTACGAGAAGGTCGACATTCCCCACCTCGCGAAGCCCGACCTCTACAAGGTCTCCGGCCACTACGACAAGTACAAAGACGACGGCTTCATGGTGCACGGCCGCGACAAGGAGTTCATGCTGAAGCCGATGAACTGCCCGCACCACACGCAGATTTACGGGTCGCAGCCGCGTTCATACCGCGACCTCCCCATCCGCTACTTCGACGTGACGAAGGTGTACCGCGACGAGCAATCCGGCGAACTTATGGGCCTCTCGCGCGTGCTCTCCATCACGCAGGACGACGGCCACGTGTTCTGCCGCCCGGACCAGGTCGCGGATGAAGCCGCACGCATCGTCTCCATCATCAAGGACTTCTACCAGGCGGTCGGCATGCTGAAAGAGGGTTCGTACTCGGCGCGCCTCTCGGTACGCGACCCGAAGACGCCGGAGAAGTACCTCGGCGACCCGGCCGTGTGGGACATGGCGGAGACGCGCCTCGCGGAAATCGGCAAGGAGCACGGACTCGCGCTCACGAAGGGCGAGGGCGAGGCCGCGTTCTACGGTCCGAAGCTCGACTTCATGTTCAAGGACGCCATCGGGCGGCAGTGGCAGCTCGCGACCATCCAGCTCGACTTCGTGCAGCCGGAGCGCTTCCAGCTCGAGTACACGGACGACACGGGCAACAAGGTACGCCCCGTGATGATTCACCGCGCCATCTCGGGCTCTCTCGAGCGCTTCCTCTCCGTCATGATCGAGCACTACGCGGGCGCCTTCCCGCTCTGGCTCTCGCCCGAGCAGGTGCGCGTGCTTCCGGTGTCCGACAAGCACGCAGCGTACGCGGCGGAAATCACCGCGGCGCTTCGCGCCGCGGGCATCCGCGCCGCGACCGACGACGCGAACGAGTCGCTCGGCAAGAAGATACGCGCGGGCAAGCTCACAAAGGTTCCCTACCTCCTCGTCGTGGGCGACAAGGAGGTCGAGGCGAAGACCGTCACTGCGGAATCGCGCGACCACGGCAAGTTCGAGGGTCTCGCCCTCGACGCGCTCACCGAGCGCCTCAAGAAAGAAATCACTGAGCGCGCGTAGCGCGAATGCGAAAAGACCCGGCCGCGTACGCGACCGGGTCTTTTTCGTAAGTATTTCTCCGAGCTGGTTCAAAAGCGCTCAGAGGCACGACGTGAATCCGTTAGGGGCGACTTAGAAATTCAGAAGTGCTGTTGTAGTAGTGAGGCGCCGCAAGAAGCGAAGCGCCGCACGCTATTTTTGAGGCTCTGCGCAGACCGATGCAGTAAGGCGCCAGGGGCGCCAGCGAGGTCGAGCGACTTTATTTCCTTATGAGCGGAGCGAATTAGGAAATAAGAAGTACTCTTGTGGTGCAGGAGGAAATTCGCCAGCAGGCGAATATTCCGTACTCAAAAATAGCGTGCGACGCGTAGCGATAGACGGCTCGCCTACGCGCCGAGGGTCGCGAGCGCGCGCGTGAGCGCGAGCTTCGCGCCCGTAATACCCACCGAGTAGGACGAGTCGACGGCGGAAGCGAACGCGGTCACGAGCTTCTCGAGGACCGGCGTCGCGCAGCCCTTGCAGATGCGCTCGACGTCCGGGTGCACCGGCACGCCTTCGAGGCGCGCGCGGTACGCGTCGTCCAACGCGCAGGCAACCTGGGTGAGGAACGCTTCCGCGTCTCCCCCGCCGCGCACCGTATCGCGCAGGATGGCGAACGCCTTGTCGCGATCGCCTGCGATAATGACTTCGAGGAACGCCGGGACCTCGGTCGGCACGGACGGCGTGGCCGACGGCTTCACCGCCGCTACGGACGGCGTCCGCGCGGACGAGACGATCGGCTCCACCTTGTCGTAGATCGGCTCGACAGTATCGATAACCGGTTCAACCTTGTCGTTCACCGGCTCGACGTGGTCGTAGACCGGCTCCACCTTTTCATACACGGGCTCCGTGTGCGCGACCGGTGCCGGCGCCTTCGCAGCGACAGGCATGCGCGAGAGACCCTTCACGATGTCCTCGATGGTGAGCGCGCCTTCCTGTGCGAACGACTTGAAGCCTTCGTAGGTGGAGTACCCCGGATGCACGGCCTCAGGCGCAGCCGTGGCAGCACGCACGACCGGCCTCTGCGGCAGGGGCGGCATGACAACACGCGGTGCTGAAAACGCGGGTCCTGCGGCGGACGCGGGTGTAGGCGCGTTGAGGACGTCCGAGACGCGGCCGGCGAACGCGTACGCATGCTTCCTCGCGTACGGCACCGCGCCGAAGAGCACGACGTACGCGAGCGCGAGCGACCACGCGACGAGCACGAGCCAATAGAGCGCGGTGCCCCACGGCCCGAGGTCGAGGCCGGTGTACGGGATCTGCGAGAGGTAGAGGTACGCGAGCGGCTGCGTCGTCGGGTGTGAGAAGAGCGTAACGGTCGGAGGCGTACCGCCACCGCCGCCGCAATTACTCGTGCAGCCGCCCGAGCCGCCCTCGATGTTCAAGGTCGCCTTGCAGGTGAGCGTCTGGCCGTTGTCCGCATGGAACGTGCCCGTGTACGTGTAGCTGCCGACTGCGGTAGGCGCGACGGTCGTCGAGCCGGGCGAGGTCGTGCCGGTCGCGATGCCGTTATCGATGTCGACAGAAGAGATTTCCGCGCCACCCCACGTGAGGGTCGCAGAATTGCCCGAACGCATCGAGCTCGGCGACACGGTCATGGTGCAGGTCGGCCCGCCGCCTCCCCCGCCGCCGCCAACTGTGACGCTCGCGGTGCAGGTAGCCACCTGGCCCGTAGGGCTCACCGCGGTACCGGTAAAGGTTGTGTTCGCGGTCACCGCCTTCGAAGTCGTCGTCCCGCTATCGGCCGGCGTCACTGCGCCCACGCCCTGGTCTATGGAAAACGTAGCCGCGTTCGTCGTGGTCCACGAAAGCGTCGTGTGGTCGCCCGAGCTGAGCGAGGTCGGCGATGCCGAGAGCGTGCAGGACGGCGCGCCGGGCGGAGGCGGTGCGACAGTAATCGTCGTGTGACAGGTGACGGTGCCGCCCAGACCCGTCGCGGTGCCGGTGTAGGTCGTGGTCGCCGTCGGCGATACCGGCGTCGAGCCGACCGCCGCGGGCGTGACGCTCCCCACGCCGTTATCGATGCTGAAACTGGTCGCGTTCGTCGTCGTCCACTTGAGCGACGATGACTGCCCGGAGGTAATCGAAGCAGGATCGGCGGAGAGCGTACAGGTCGGCGCCGGCGGAGGCGTGGTCGTCACGGTAACCGTCGCCTGACAGACTGCCGTTTTGCCGTTTACGTTAGTTGCGGTACCGGTATACGTCGTCGTTGATTTAGGCGAGACGTCGACCGAGCCCGCGTGGATCGGCGTGACGCTGCCGATGCCCTGGTCGATCGAGAACGCATCCGCGTCGGTCACGAGCCAGGCGAGCGTCGACGTGCCGCCCTTCGTGATCGAGGTCGGATTCGCGGTCAGGGTGCACTTCGGAGTCTGCAGCTTCTGCACGTTCACCGTAGCGCCGCAGTGCACCATCGTGCCGTCATACCCGAGCGCGGTTCCCGTATAGGTCACCGATGACGTCGGCGAGACCGTTGTCGTGCCGCCCGCGACCGGCGTCAGGTATCCGACGCTGTTGTCGACAAAGAACGACTTCGCGTTCGTGGTCGTCCAGGTGAGTGTCGAGGTGTCGCCCTGCGTGATGAGAATCGGATTTGCGATGAGCGTGCAGGTGGGCGCCTGTGGCGGCGGCGGTGTGACGGTAACGGATGCAGAGCAATGCACCGTACCGCCCGCGCCAGTCGCGGTGCCGGTGTAGGTGGTGGTCGAGGACGGCGAAACGGATTCCGAACCGGAAGCGACCGGCGTCACGCTACCGACACCGCTATCAATGCTGAACGCCGTCGCATTCGTGGTCGTCCAGGTGAGTGTCGAAGAGTCGCCGGACACGATAGCTGTCGGAGAAGCTGAGAGCGTACACGTAGGCGCGGGAGGCGGCGGGGGCGGCGGGGGCGGAGGCGTGACCGTGACGGTCGTGCCGCAGGTGCTCTCACCGCCCGGGCCGGTGACGGTCATCGTGTACTTGGTCGTCGCCGTGAGCGAGACGGCCCGCGTGCCGCCCGAGGTCGAGACGCTGCCAACGCCCTGGTCGATCTTCGCTGAGGTCGCCGCAGTCGTCGACCATTTGAGGGTCGACGAACCGCCACCCACGGGGAGCGTTATAGGTGAAGCGGAAATCGAACACGTCGGTACCGGCGCCGGTATGACGGGCGGAGGCGGGGGCGGGGGCGGGGGCGGAGGAGGTGGGGGCGGCGGCGGGGGCGGAGGAGGCGGAATCACGCAGCACGCTTGCGCAAACGGCACATTGATGACCCCGAAGGCCATGCCGATGCCAAACCCGAAAGCAAGCACGCCGACCAGCGTCAACACGCCGGCGGTAAGGCCGCGGCTCTTTGAAGAGTAAGAAATGATTTTCGTGATTGCGTTCATTCAGTATGGTGGGGTGCGAACGGGTATGAAGCGTCCGCACCCGAGGAGCTCTAGTACGAGCTCCCTCCGGAAAGTGTCCGGTCGAGTCTCCCGCGCGGGAGCGTGCGTTCGACTTCGTCTTTGGGGACGATGTCGAACCGCGAGATTGCCGTCCACCCCCGGAACTGCGGAACCGATACCGGATACGGCTGTGTGGTGACACAGAACAGCATCCAGCGAGCGGCCCACGAGTCCGGAAGCAGGAATCTGCCAATTCCATCTTGAAGATGGAACGAGAAGACGCCGTTCGGCTCTTCAGTCGGCAGACCGACGGCCGCAGCGAGAGCGGGTGGAGGATACACTCCCCCTTCGCACGTCTCGCAACGGTGGAACGGCTTGTGGATCCCGGTGGCGTCTTCGACGCCGAAACACGGGTCATCCCACACCGATTCCAGATCGCGTTCCGTCGCATCGAGATGGACGGACACGACTGCGCGGTGCTGCGCGTCCCACGCGACTCCCGGGGTTGCCGAGTAGTCGAGCGGGATCGCGTAGCAGGAGCACGACTTACATTCGCGCCGCCAGCTCCAATTGAAGCAGACGAGCGGAAGGATAAGCGTGCCGAGCTCGAAGTCCCATTCGTACGTGTACGCGTGGGCTCCGATGCCTCGACTGATGTCCTTGAAATCGACAAGGACGTTCCGGTGGACGACGCCGCCTTTCGACAGCATCGCCGCAAGGTGATCGCCCCGCTCGAGTTCGCCCTGACGCAATCCCTTCGGATGCGCTCTGACAAGCTCGCGGAGTTCCTTGTGGTACTGCTCGGAAATGCCGAGCAGCGTGAGAACCCGCGGCAGCGCGTCGAGTGCGCTCCGTTCGTTTGCGGCGAACGGAGCGGCACCGTAGTGTTGCCACAGAAACTCGCGAGACTTAGCGCGCGCCGGGAGAGTGAACCCCGAGAGCGCGACCGAGCCAAGCAAGGTTGCACCGCTAACAAGCAGTGCACGTCGAGTCGGCAGCATGGCCGTGCTCCTTTTCTGTAAGGTTCATCCGTTAGCCTCCTTGCGAAGAGCTACCCGATCGCGCGCTCCGTTAGGAGGTCGTGATCGAGTGACTACTCACAAAATCCGCGGTGACGATGAAGCGGTCGGACTTCTGCCCGAACACGTCGCAGGTCGAGAGCGTGAGCACCTTGCCCGACACCGAGAGCGGAATGGCCGCCTCGGTCGCATTCTCCTCTACGACGCTGCGCACCGCGTAGGTGTACGCTAGGTCCGATGAATACACCGTGACGGTGTCGCCCGCGTGAAGCTTCTGGATGCCGTCAAAGGTCTTGTACGCCTGGTTGCGGACGATGGGCAGGTAGCTCGAGTGCCCGAAGATGACGACGTTGCCATCCTCGTTCAGCTGCGCCGACGTCGGGTACCGCACCGCGCCCGAGAGGAGCAGCTGATCGAGCGCCTCGAGGTTCGTCGTCGTCGGATTCGCGATCGTGGTCGTGAGGCCGATCGCCGGAATCTCGAGCTTCACCGGGTCCTCAGCGACGCCGGGCGATACTCCGCTCGCGGCGGCTGCGAGCGGGCTCGTGGTCGCTACCGTTACCGGCGCGCTCTGCGCAGGAGGATCCGGCAGGAGGCCGAGAAGCCCGAGCACGTACGCGGAGAGCACAAGTGCACACAGCGAAAGCGCGAGGAAGCTCCACTTCCTCGCATACGCGTCCTGCGCAGCCCGTACGAGCCGCGCGGCGATGTGCACCAGCCGCTCCATATCGTCTTACCCATAAATACGCCTAACTTTGCGATTTGTCAAGGGTCTCGGGGACCGGCTCCCGGGTGCCTTGACACCCTGAATACCCCGTGGTATGTATAGTCTACCCTATGAATACGCCTGTTGTGAATACGCCCGCCCGTGAAGCCGCCCGGAACGGTCTCGCGACCGTCGGGTTCCTCGCGCTCGTCGTCGTCGGCATGTGGCTCGCGATCTACGCGGCCCGTTTCGTGCCGACCGCAGTGAACGGCATTGGCGCTGCGGCCGTGTACCTCGGCTCGGTCTTCACGCCGGCTCCCGCGCCGTCGCTCTCAGTCGTTCCGACCGCCACTACTACCCTGCCCTTCAGCAACGCGACGACCACCGCTGCGACGACAACGGCATCGCAGTCGTCGACGCCCTCGAAGCCTGCGCCGGTGACCCCGACCCCGGGCAAGCAGACCTCGAGCGTCACCCAGATAAGCGGCACGGCCGCGACGCCGTCTCCGTACGGCTTCCCCGACCTCGCGATAACGATCGATCGGGTCGGCTACCTCGCCACCTCATCGGCGGAATCGTTCGTCGCGAGCTCGACCGTCCCGCACGGCATGCGACCGGCCGTCGAGTTCACCGTGCGGAACGTCGGCACGAACGTCTCGAGCGTGTGGAGCTTCACCGCGACCATCCCGACGCAGACCTCGTACGTGTACACGGCGCCGAACCAGCAGAAGCTCAATCCGGGCGACAGCATCCAGTTCACGCTCGGCTTCGACCAGGCGAACGCGGGCGCGAGCCAGAAGATCTCGCTCCACCTGAACCCGGGCGGCTCGGACGCGAACACCGCGAACAACGACGCCTCGACCACGCTCACGATTCTCGGCTCGTAAGAACCGCTCATAGCGAATAGCTCATAGTTACAAGCAAACCCCGCGGCGTACGCCGCGGGGTTTGCTCTGCCGCTATCTGCTATCTGCTGTTTCTGCTACACGTCCAAGGTCGCGAGCTTGGCGTTCGACTGGATGAAGCTCTTGCGGCTCGCCACGTCGGTGCCCATGAGAATGTCGAAGATGCGGTCGGCGCCTTCCGCGTCCTCGACCGTCACCTGCTTCAGGATACGGTTCGCGGGGTCCATGGTCGTCTCCCAGAGTTCCGACGGGTTCATCTCGCCGAGACCCTTGTAGCGCTGCACGTTCGCCTTTGCCGGTTTCTTCGCCTTCATTTCCTCCTCGCCCTCAGCCGGCTCCGCTTCCGGCGCCTCGCCTTCCCCGAGCTCGACGACCTCGTCGTTCGCGACCCCCATCGCCTTCAGTATCTTGTCCTTTTCGGGATCGGAGTACGCGTAGTGGACCTCCTTGCCGCGGGAAATCTTGTAGAGGGGCGGCTGCGCAATGTACACGAACCCGCCGTCGATGATGGGACGGAAGTGCCGGTAGAAGAGCGTGAGGAGGAGCGTGCGGATGTGCGCGCCGTCGACGTCGGCATCGGTCGCGATGATGAGCTTGTGGTAACGGAGCTTCGACAGATCGAACACGTCGCCGATCGCGGTGCCGAGAGCGACGACAAGGTTCTTCACCTGCTCGGAGGCGAGCATCTTGTCGAGGCGCGCGCGCTCGACGTTCAGGATCTTGCCGCGCAAGGGCAGGATGGCCTGCATGCGGCGGTCGCGGCCGGTCTTCGCCGAGCCGCCTGCCGAATCGCCCTCCACGATGAAGAGCTCCGCTTCCTCGGCGGACTTCGTCTGGCAGTCCGCGAGCTTCCCTGGCAGGGTCATGCCCTCCAAAGCGCCCTTGCGCAGCACCGAGTCCTTCGCAGCCTTCGCGGCCTTGCGCGCTTTGAGCGCAAGGATGACCTTGTTCACGATCGCTTTCGCGTCGTCCGGGTTCTCCTCGAGGAACGCGCCGAACGCCTCGCCGAATACGGTCGCGGTCGCGCCCTGCGCCTCGACCGAGCCGAGCTTCGCCTTCGTCTGCCCCTCGAACTGGATTTCCGGGAGCTTCACCGAGACGACCGCGGTGATGCCCTCGAGGACGTCGTCGCCCGTGAAGTTCTCGTCCTTTTCCTTCAGGATGCCGGCGCTCCGGCCGTACGTGTTCAGTGAGCGCGTGAGCGCGGTCTTGAAACCGGTCACGTGCGTGCCGCCCTCGCTGTTATAGATATTGTTCGCGAACGCCATGATGCGCGGCGTGATGTCGTCGACGTACTGGAGCGCAACCTCGACCGCGACGCCATCCTGCTCTTTGTCCACGTAGAAGATGTTCTTGTGGACCGCCTCCTGGTGCTTGTTGTAGAACGCGACGAGGGACTTCAAGCCGCCCTCGAAGAAGAACGTCATCGACGGGACGTCGAGCGTGAGGTTGCGCAGGTAGAACTGCTCGTCCTCGAACGCCGCCTCGGGCGCTTCGCGCGCGTCGATCGCGGTGATGCGCACGTCTTTCACGAGGTACGCCTGCTGGCGCAGGTGGTTCACGATCTTCTCCCAGTTCCACTCGATGCCGCCCGTGAAAATGCTCTCGTCCGGACGGAAGTAGACGATGGTGCCGTGCAGCTTCGACTTCCCGATCTGCTTCACCTTCGCGAGAGGCTTGCCAATCTTGTACTCCTGCATGTAGAGGCCGCCGTCCTTGTGGACGAACACCTGCGCGTTCGTCGAGAGCGCGTTCACGACCGATGCACCGACGCCGTGGAGGCCGCCCGAGACCTTGTAGCCCGAGCCCTCGCCGCCGAACTTGCCACCCGCGTGGAGGGTGGTCATCACCATCTCGAGCGCGGAGACCTTCGTCTTCGGGTGCGGCTCGACCGGGATGCCGCGGCCGTTGTCGGCGACGCGTACGTACCCGCCCGGGAGGAGCGCGACCTCGATGTCGTCTGCGAAGCCACCCATGGCCTCGTCGCGCGAGTTGTCGAAGATTTCCCAGATGAGGTGGTGGAGGCCCTCGGGGCCGGTCGTCCCGATGTACATGCCGGGACGCTTCCGGACCGGCTCGAGCCCCTCGAGCACCTGTATCGAGGACGCGTCGTACGCATGGCCCGCGGCGCCTCCGGCGCCGCGCTTTTCTGTCTTTTCCTCAGTCTTTTTAGCCATGATTCTGTGCTGATATTTTATCATAAAATGTCTTTCCGCACCCGCCAATCCTAAGCGGTTGAACCGTTACGGATGTCTTGACAGTGCGACTCAGTCGTTTTACTATCGAAGTACGCACAGACCAGGGAGTAAAGCGGCATGCGTGTTCCTTCATTTACGGTTCTTGCAGCGGCTGCCCTGCTTTGGGGAGCCTCTGCGAACGCCAAACCTCTGTCCGTCTATACGACGACCTACGTAGGCGAGCAGGTCGGGCAGAACAGTTTGTGGCACGTGGTCGGCTGCCAGCCGAGTAAGAGCCTGACGCTCTACTACGACGACGGCCGAAACCGCGTTCTTCAAAACGTTCAGGTGAATGGCACCGTCTCGTACAGTATCGCCAAGGTCGTACAAGAGACGAACGGCGACGATCTGCATGCGATGGCGGACACCATCACACTTCACTACATCGATCAGTGCCTTGGTGAATTCTGGTTTAACTGATTGACCTGCCCGCGGGAAGCGCTTCGCTTCACCGCGGGCGCCTTCTTTTATCCCCACCGTCTTAATTCCATTTCTTATTATCTCACTTTTTATCCTATAGGATAAAAAGTGAGATGACATACCAACAGAAAAAATCTGCTCGTACCCGGGTCCCGATTCAGGATCGAAAGAAAACGGCAATTCAAACTGCCCTACTCCGCACCATCTACGTCGGCGGTCTCGTGACCATGGTTGTAGCAGCGCCAAAGACAGCAACGCTCCTGAAACATTTAGATCGCGGGAGGAACCGTCGGGACGAGCTGTATGGACGAATCAAACGGGCAAAGACAAACTTAAAGCAACGAGGATTCGTGGAAGAGGATGCGGAAGGGCGGCTGCGGCTTACGGAGAAGGGCGAACGGAGTATCGAGAAGGTGCTCGTGCGGGAGTACGCGATTCCGGAGCAGGTGCGGTGGGACGGTAAGTGGCGGCTGCTTATGTTTGACGTGCGGGAGAAGCGGCGGAAGGTGCGCACCCAGTTGCGGCAGCTGCTCCAAGGCGCTGGATTCGTCCTGCTCCAGGACAGCGTGTGGGTGCACCCCTACCCGTGCGACGAGTTCGTGGAGATTCTGCGTGCGCACCTTAGGAGCGGTGTGGGTGAGTTGCGGCAAATCACCGCAGACGCGCTTGAGAGTGACCGCGCGCTCCGCGAGCATTTCCGCCTCTCGTAATCACTTTTCGTCCTATAGGATGAAAAGTGATTACAGGTTTGGCTTATACATTTCTGGGCCGGGCAGGTCGCCAAACCGATATCCATTTTCTGGTATAGTGCCCAGGTCATGGAAATAAAGATTGACCGAACGGACGAGATGCGGCTCCGGCAGGAGCTCGAGGCGCGGACCGACTTCGAGGCACTCAGAGAGAAGCGCTACCTCGCCATGCCGGACCTCTCCCGGACGCCCGGGAGCCCGCTCGCGGAAATAATCGACCGCGTGAAGGCGGTGCCGGCTCTCGCGGGGTTCGACGTCATCGAGATCCCGGAAATCGTTCCTGCGGACATCTCCTTCGACCTCTTCGACTTCCCCAAGGACCATCCGGCACGCTCGAAGAGCGACACCTACTACGTGGACGAGAAGAACATCCTGCGCACCCACGACACCGTCTTCTGGTACTACTACCTGAACGACCCGGAAATCAAAGCGCGCATTGCGCGGGGCGAGAGCATGGGTGCCCTCTGCTTCGGCAAGGTGTACCGGAAGGACGAGATTGACAGCCGCCACATGAACGTCTTCCACCAGCTCGGCGGCTGGTACATCGCGCCCGATTCGGAGACTGTCACGGTCGAGAATCTGCAGGAGGCACTCTCCCAGATCGTGAAGGCCGTCTTCGGCGAGCAGGCAGTCATCCGCTTCAACCCGGACACCTTCCCCTACACCGACCCCTCGCTTGAGGTAGAGATGAACGTGAAAGGCACGGCCGCGGAAGGACCGGCCAAGGGCGAGTGGCTCGAACTCCTCGGCGGCGGCATGCCGAAGAAGAGCGTGCTCAAGAAGATGGGCGTCGAGGGCTACCACGGCTGGGCCTTTGGCTTCGGGCTCGAGCGGCTCGCCATCGCCTCGATGGCGCTCCCCGACATCCGCCTCCTCTGGTCGGACGACGAGCGCGTGAGGAAACAGCTCGTCCTCGGCGAGGTGTACCGCGAGGTATCGAAGTACCCGCCCGTCGTGCGTGACATCTCGTTCATCGTGCCGAGCACCTTCGTGCCGAACGACTACTTCGACGTCGTGCGCGAGGTAGGCGGCGACGTGGTCGAGGACGTGGCACTCCTCGACAAGTACGAGAACGAAGCGAAGCTCGGTGCGGGGAACCTGAGCTACGCGTACCGCATCACCTACCGCTCCCTCGAACGCACGCTCACGAACGACGAGGTGAATGCGCTGCACCAGAAACTCGAGGACGCGACGCGCAAGACGTTCAGTGCGACCATCCGCTAGCGGACCTCCGCGAAGAGCTTCCGGAGCGAGTCGCCGCGCGAGGCGAGCTCGTCAGGAGACGGATCGGTCGCCGGGCTGCAGAGGTCGCCCGTCTTTTCTACCGGCACGAGGTGCACGTGCACGTGCGGCACGTGGAAGCCGTCGATAGCGAGCGCGATGCGCTTCTCGCCTGAGAACGCGCGCAAGGGCACCGCGAGCTTCCGGCTCGCCTCCATGAGCGCCGCATACGCTTCGGGCGAAAGGTCGAACGCGTAGTCGGTATGCGCGCGGGGAATGACGAGCAGGTGGTCCGGATTCGTCGGACGCTTGTTGAGGAACGCGACATGCCGTTCGTCCTGCCACACGATCTCGTGGTGGGGTTCGTTCGCCGCGACGATGGCGCAGAATACGCAGTCAGGCTGGTTCATGGAGCCTATCGTACCAAAGTGCTATACTCGCGGCCATGAGTCCCCAGGTACTCGCGTACCCCTTCCTCTTCATCGCGATATTCTTCGAGTCGTTCGTGCTCGTCACGTTCCTCTCGGAGCCCGCGCGGAAGGCACGCGCCCGCACCCCGCGCGGCGTCTACCCGTCCGTGGCCGTCATCGTGCCCTGCTATAACGAGGAATCGACCATCGCGGGAACCTGCGAGAGCCTCCTCGCCCTCGACTACCCCGTCGACAAGCTCGAGCTCGTCCTCGTCGACGACGGCTCAACCGACGGCACGCCCGCCGCGATGGCTCGCTTCGCCGATAATCCGCGCGTGAAGGTCATCCGCAAGGAGAACGGCGGCAAGCACACCGCACTGAACGCAGGGCTCGCGGCTACCCGCGCGGAATTCGTCGGCTGCCTCGACGCGGACTCGTTCGTCGAGCCCGACGCGCTCAAGGAGCTCATCGATACGTTCGAGGACCCCCAGGTCGCCGCGACGACCGCCGCGATGACCGTGCACGAACCGAAGAACCTCATCGAGCACATGCAGAGCGCCGAGTACACGTTCGGCGTCACCTTGCGCCACGCGCTCGCTGCCGTGAACGGTCTCTACGTGACGCCCGGTCCGTTCTCGTTCTACCGGCGCTCGGTAGTCGAGAAGCTCGGCGGCTTCCGCGAGGGCCACAAGACCGAGGACATGGAGATGGCGCTCCGCATCCAGCGGGAGGGCTACCGCATCGAGAACGCGCCGCGCGCACGTGTCTACACGAAGGCGCCACGCTCGCTCCTGCGCCTCGTGAAGCAGCGCACGCGCTGGACGACCGGCTTCATGCGCAACATGCGCTACGAGTACCGCGGCCTTATCGGCCGCAGCCGGTACGGCGCGCTCGGCACACTCGTGCTCCCCATCGGCATCGTCGCCCTTTTCGGTGGCATGCTCCTCTTCGGCCTCGCCTTCTACGAGCTCCTCGCGCACGCGGCGGCGGCCTTTGCACTGCGCGCGGGCGTTCCGCTCGCTTACGCGTACCTGCCGCGCTGGAACGGCTTCGACTGGTTCTACCTGCCCTCAAGCCTGTACCTCCTCCTCGGTGCTGCCACCGTACTCGCCTCCGTCACCATGATCGTGATCGGCAAGCGCCTCTCAAACGCGCCGCAGCCGCTCCTCCTCGGCATCATTTCGTATGTGCTCTTCTACGGTCTTGTCGCCCCGCTCTGGGTCATCCGCGCAGCGACCGATGTAGCGCTCGGCACCGAGCGCCGCTGGAAGTAATCTCGCCGGTTCCCAGTATTGCAATTGTCCCGAGCGCAGGGCGATCTGCCGAACGACGAACAGGGGCCTTCCTTCGCGCGGACCGGCCGAGCGAGGGAGTGCATGGGCAGCACGCCTAACGCAAGCCTTGCGCGTTTATCCGTTACGCTCTAGAGTCGCAGCATGTCCCTCGCCACCCGGAATGCCCTCATCGCGCTCGGTATCACAGTACTGCTCGTCGCGACCGTCGTGTTCGCGGTGAACTACCTGAACCAAGAGCGCGTCGCCGAGCTCACGGCCATCGAGGACCAGCTCTCGATCGACACCCTCTCTCTCGATACCCAGTTCTCGCTCCTCGAAGCAGCGCCCTGCGACACGGCGACCTCGACCGACATCACGGGAGAGCTTACCGACCTCGGCACCCGGCTCGCCTACGCGGAAGCGCAGCTCGGGAGCGACAACGCGGAAGTCATCCGACTGAAGCAGCAGTATTCCCTGCTTGAGATACGCGACTACCTCGTGACGAAGCAGCTCGCGGCCGCCTGCGGCACGAAGCCAGTGACCGTGCTCTACTTCTACTCAAACGCAGGCGACTGCAGCGACTGCGACCGCGCGGGCTACGCGCTCTCCTACCTGCGTAACACGTACCCCACGCTCCGCGTCTACTCGTTCGACTACAACCTCTCCCTGGGCGCGCTGCGGACGCTCCTCACGGTCGAGAAGGTGCAGGACCGGCTCCCCGCGTTCATCATTAACGGCAAGACGAGCTACGGATTCACCGACCTCGCGACCCTCGAGGGGCAGTTCCCGAAGGGCGCGCTCGCGACCACGACCGCGACGAGCACGTCACGGTAAATGCTACGTACCAAATAGCACGAATCAAAAACTCATTTTGAGTACGCTTGGCACTTGCTGTTTGACTCTTGGTGCTTACTACTCGCGAGCCGTCTCTCGGACCCGAATCGAGGACTTCCACGTTACCGTAAGCGGAGCTGAGCCAGAATGAATGTCCGCATTCGATTCTGAGAAGCGAGCGGGAGGGGTATAAAAAATCTGCCCTGAGAAAGGCTGATTTTTGATACAAAGGGGGTTTTCCTTCTCCCGTTAGAGCCGAGGGTGAGATTCGAACTCACGGCCTGCTGTTTACAAAACAGCTGCTCTAACCAACTGAGCTACCTCGGCGCACGTACCATACTACCAAAGCCGACGCCGCGGGGTCGGCTCCCCGACCCTGCGGCGTCGGGGCTGAGCTAGAGCGGCGAACGCCTTCCTAGCGCACCTCCTCCGGATGGCTCGCCTCGAGCTGCTCCTTGAAGTCGGCGAGCGTCTTCACGAACTCGCGCGACGCTTCGCGTGAGGGTGTCCCGTCTACGTGCCCGTGCATGCGCAGGTAGCGCACGGCGCGCGTGAGGAGCCGCTCGGCGAAGCGCACGGCGCGCAGCGTCGCGTGCGCGACCGCATGCGCGACGAGCGCGGAAAGGCGGCGCACCTCCTCGCGCAGGAATGCGGCGAGGTCGACATGGGCGACGATGAATTCGGCGCGCTCCACGTGCGTGTCGAGCTGCGCACGGAAGCCTGCAAGAAACCGCACGCCACGGGCGGCCTCGTACGCCGTAAGCCCGAGGAACGCTACGAGGAGCGTGAGTGAGGCGAGGATGGCGATGAGGTACGCCATGGCCCCTTAGCGAACCGAGAGGCGGCTGAAGGAGGTCACCTCGACGCGCTCGCCGAACTTCTGGGTCGCCTCGTTGAGGAGCTGCCGTATGGTCTTCGTTTCGTCCTTGATGAACGGCTGCTCGAGGAGCACCTGGTCCCTGAAATAGCTCGCGAGCTTGCCGTCGAGTATCTTCTCCTTCATCTCCGCCGGCTTCCCTTCCACCTCCTTCTCGAACACCGCGACCGCGGCCTGCCTCGCGTCCGCAGGAATCTCGTCAGAAGAAACGAACTTCGGAGCGGTCGCGGCGACCTGCATCGCTACTTCGCGCGCGAGCGCGCTGAACTCCGGGTTCTTCGCTACGAAATCGGTCTCCGAGGAGAGGAGCACCATCGCGCCAATGACGCCCTCGTGGGTGTAGCTGCCGATGGCGCCAGCGCCGAGCTCGCGGTCCGCCTTCTTCTCCGCCGCCGCCGAGGAGCGCTTTTTCAAGATGACCTCCGCCTGCGCGAGGTCGCCGTTCGCTTCTTCGAGCGCCTTCTTGCACTGCATGACCGAGACGCCAGTCTTGTCGCGGAGCTGCTTGATGATATCGGTAGTGAGTTCCATATGCGAATATGATTCTAACAGTAAAACGTTCCGGCGAGGACCGGAACGACGCGGGACACTGGATTACGCTGCGCGCCCCTTCTCGTACGCGCCCGCGAGCTCTCCGAGGACGAGGCGCACGGTCTCGCGCGACGAGTCGTTCGCGACGACCGGGTACGCGGCCTGCGCGAGGTCGCAGTCGCTCGACAGGAGCGCGATGATGGGGATGCTCGCGTCATTCGCCTCCTTCACGGCATGCTTCTCGTGCTTCGTGTCGACGATGAGGAGCGCGTCCGGGCGCTTCGCGAGCTCCGTGATGCCGTCGAGGCGCTCCGAAAGGCGCGCCATCTCGCGCTCGAGCCGCACGATCTCGAGCTTCGTGTGCTGCTTCGCGAGGGTGCCCGCAGCTTTCTTCTCTTTGAGGTCTGCAAGGCGATCAATGCGCTTCTTGATTTCCGGCCAGTTCGAGATGGTGCCGCCGAGCCAGCGGGTCGCGACGTACGGTGCGCCGACCTTCTCAGCCGTCTCCTTCACGAGGCTCGCGATCTCGGTCTTGCCGCCCACGAAGAGCACAGTCTTGCCGTCCTTCGCGAGGGTCGCCATCGCGCGCTTAGCTGCCTCGAGCTGTGCCTCGGTCTTCGCGAGATCGATGATGTCCTGGCGGCCCTTCTGGCCGACGAGGAACGGCTTCATGGACGGATGACGGCGACTCTTCACCTGCGCGAAATGCGCCCCACTATCGAAGAGGCGCTTCACCTCGCCCGTATCTGCGGTCGTATTCATTGGTGGCTGCACTATACACGAGGGTCCGTACCAAGGCAACCCGCCCCGTCCATGTGGGACCTCGTAGGTCCCACATGGGTCATGCTTCCTCGGCCGGGCCGACCCCGCCTCCCGCCGACGCCGCCTCGAGCGCCTCGACGATGGCATCGAGGTCGCCCGCGAGGATGCGGGGGAGGTTGTGCCAGCTCTCCTTCAGCCGGTGGTCGGTCACGCGGTCCTGGAGAAAATTGTACGTGCGGATCTTCTCCGATCGGTCGCCGGTGCCTATCTGCTCCTTGCGCTCCGCCGCGTGCTTCTTCGCCTCCTCCTCTTCATGGAGCTGCTCGAGCTTCGCGGTGAGGATGGCGAGCGCCTTCTCGCGGTTCGCCTGCTGGCTGCGCTCCGCCTGGCTCCGCACCTCGAGGCCGGTCGGCGTGTGGATGAGGCGCACCGCGGTCTCGACCTTGTTCACGTTCTGGCCGCCCGCGCCGCCCGCGCGGGAAAACTCCATCTCGAGGTCGGCCGGATTCACCGTGATGGTCGACTTTGCGCGTATAGGGAGCACGGCGACCGACGCGGTCGACGTATGGATGCGGCCGGATTTCTCGGTCGCCGGCACACGCTGCACGCGATGGACGCCCGTCTCGTACCGCAACGCGTCGTAGGCGCCTTTCCCCGATACCTCGAGCGTGAGGTCATCCACGATGCGCGTCTTCCACCCGCGGCGTTCGGCAAACTTCTGGTACATATCCTTCAGCTCGTGCGCGAAGATAGACGCCTCGTCGCCGCCCGCGCCCGCGCGGAATTCCATGACGACCGCGATGGGCGCAGACGCCTCTTCCTTCTCCTTCGCGAGGATGCGCTCAATTTCCGCCAAGATGCCTACCTGCCGGGCGCGGATGCGCTTCTCATCTTCCGCTGCCATGGCGCCGAGCTCGGCATCCTCCCCTGCTGCCGCGCGCGCATCCGCCGCCTCGTCCTCGAGGCGCTCGTACTCCTCCGCGAGGTACGCGGTAGCAAAATTCTTCTTGAACTCTGGTGAGTATTCCATACACAGATGATAGCGTATAGCTTATAGCGAATAGCCGGATGCGGAAAGCCCGCCGCTACGCGGCGGGCTTTCCATTCGCTACCCGCTATTTGCTATGTGCCTTTTTCGAAGCACGCTGCTTGAAGCGTTCGACGCGTCCGGTCTTGTCGAGCATGCGATCCTCGCCCGTGTAGAACGGATGGCTCTTCGACGAGATTTCAACGACAAACTTCGGGTACTCCTTCCCCTCGTACTTCGTAGTCTCGGTCGTGTGGATGGTCGAGCCGATGAGGAACCGCGCGCCCGAGGCGAGGTCCTCGAATACGACGTCGCGGTAGTCGGCGGGATGGATGTCAGTCTTCATGATGCGGGGACTATACCAGAGACGGCGCGCGGCGGCAACGCCGCGCGCCGTCTCTGACTATGCTAGAACGTCGTAAACCCAGGCAGAAGGTTCACGATGACAGAGTCGGAGACCGGATTGCCCTTCGTCGTGCAGGAGATGGTGTACACGGACTGGGCGGAGATGGTCTCG
>JAKAMK010000052.1 GCA_021812925.1 bacterium
CAAGCGTCCATAGCGACGGCGGAGTTCGGCACCTCGATGTCGGCTCACCTTAGCGCGGGGCTGGAGCAGGTCCCAAGCGTTTGGCTGTTCGCCAATTAAAAAGGTACGCGAGCTGGGTTCAAACCGTTCAGAACTAGCAGGAGAGGCGTTAGGCGCTAGGCGTTAGCAAAAATACACCTATGTATTTGCTAAAGCCTAAAGCCTAATGCCTAGAGCCTGGTGTTTTGATCCGTTTGAATCCCTTTGAGTTTGCTGTTATCGAAAGAAAGTCTTTTCGTCTATGCAAAAGAATAGAACCAATCAAATCACGGCGGCGTGTCGTAGTAATGCGATGCGAGAAGCTGACTGATATCGGTGAAACCCCACGCGGGTAACACCGAGGGAAGTTCGTGAACTTCATTGAGGAGATGCGGGTTTTAACCGCAACGTACGCACTGGGGCTAACCCCTGGTAACCGTTACTAAGGCGACACATAGTCGGAGGCGCCTCCGACTGTTGAGCTCCAAAGCGCTTGCTATGTCGGCCACCACTTAATCTGCGTGGCGTTAACCCCATCTCCTCTCGAAGTTCCTAAAGCTCTTCTTTTGGAGACCGAGAGCGCTGCTCTCGGATCCTCAATGAAGTTCACGAACACCCGTAGAGACTACACGTCAGCCATCCTTCGGGATGGAGCTATAGTCCGATCCCGCGAGTAATCGCGGCGTGAGTGGGTTGCTAGTGCCTAGAGCCTAGCGCCTAACTTGCTACCATTGCGTGAGACAGGTTGGTCTCCTATCTACTACAGGCGTTGATTCTTGAGTGGGGTCGTCCCTAGTACGAGAGGACCGGGATGAACTGACCTCTGGTCTACCAGCTGTCGTGCCAACGGCACCGCTGGGTAGCTATGTCGGGTACCGATAACCGCTGAAAGCATATAAGCGGGAAACGGGCCACAAGATTAGGAATCGTTATGAGGCCCCTGGAAGATGACCAGGTTGATAGGCTCTAGGTGGAAGCGCCGTGAGGCGTGGAGCCGAGGAGTACTAATACGCCCAGTCTCTCGTGCGGAACTCTGAAAGTCACACCCGTCCACACGTCCGCGTGTGTCGGGCACAATCGTTGTGCTGCAAAAACTTTCTACACGTATTCAGTCAGACCCATCACTTTCGAGTGCTGGGTTCTGGTGCCTTGTCGGAGGGGTCACACCCGTTCTCTTTCCGAACACGGCAGTTAAGCCCTCTCGAGGCGATGGTACTCACCTTTACCGGTGGGGAGAGTAGCTAGGCGCCAGAACTTAGTACTTGAAATCACACGCATTGCTGCTTCGGCGCGAGCGCGTGTGGGGAGAGTAAGAAAACCGCCTTCTTGCAGGGCGGTTTTCTTTCATCGTCGCTCGCTCGGTAAATGATGCCAAAGCGCCTCATTTAGCCTCGCTTCGCTCGCTGTAGCTAGGCGCCAGAACCGAGCACTTGAAACAAAACTGCCGCGCACACGCGCGGCAGTTTTGTATATGTCGGCGAGGATGCTACACTCGGCTTTCATCTGGTGCGGGGACGTAGCTCAGTTGGTTAGAGCGCCTGCTTTGCAAGCAGGAGGTCATGGGTTCGATTCCCATCGCCTCCACCAGGTGGAGAGTTCTTTGTCGGGGCGTGGCGCAAAACGGTAGCGCGTCTGGTGAGATGCCGGTTAACCCGGAGATTCCTGGCTCAGAAGCAGTCAGGGACCAAAGAAAGCGCAGCGCGCTCACTCCGCAGAAACGCTCTCGGAACCAGAAGGGTGCAGGTTCGAATCCTGCCGTCCCGACCACCCACACGTTCGACTCTTCGGCTGCGCTTCGCGCAGCTTTTTCGTTGCCTGTATACTATCGGCATGTCCTGGGCAGGGGAGCGTCGGCTATTCATACTCATCATCCTCGGCGTATTCGTCGCCGCGGTAGTCGGCACCGTTTCCATCGCGACCTTGTACCATGCGCCCTCATGTACCGACGGCGTGCAGAACGAGGGCGAGCAGGGGGTCGACTGCGGCGGCCCGTGCACGAACCTCTGCACGGCGCTCGAAGAGCCGCCGACCGTGCTCTTCACGCAGGCGATTCCGAACGGAGTCGGTCGCACTGATGTCGCTGCTCTGGTCGAGAACAAGAATCCGGATGCGGCCGCGAAGGCGGTGCCGTACACGGTTACGCTCTACGGGCCGAATCAGGCGCTCGTCGCGCGGGTCGCGGGGACGCTCGAATTGCCGCCGAACGCGAGCGTGCCGGTCTTCGTGCCAGGTGTCGCGAGCGGGAATCAGACCGTCGTGAACGCGTTCCTCACCATAGACCCCACTGCGGTCTCGTGGTACCGCATGCCGGTCGATCCGCGGACGTTACCGCAGGTCTCAAACATCACGCTCGGCGGCACGACCGCTATGCCCGCGATAACCGCGACCTTTACGGACGCCTCCGCTACGGCGCTTACGAACGTGAAGAGCATCGTCTTCGTGCGCGATGCGCAGGGGAATGTCCTCGCGGCATCCGAGACCCTCACCCCCACGATTCCCGCACAGGGCTCTGCGGTCGCGACGTACACATGGAATGCGCCGTTTAGGGCGACGCCGTCCTCGATCGAGGTCTTTCCGGCGATACCGCTTCCGTGACGTTGCGTGCCTTCCGCCGGCGGTTCTTCTTCGACTGGACGCTCCTCGTTCCGGCCCTCGCGCTGTCCCTCCTCGGCATCCTCACCATGAGCACGTTCGGGCAGGGCGCCTCCTTGGCACCCCGCCAGGTGCTCTGGCTCGCGGTCGCCACCGCGCTCTACTTCGTACTCTCGGCGCTCGACCTGAGCTTCCTCCGCCGTACGACCGTCATCATGGCGCTCTACGGGATTTCGCTCGTACTCCTCGCGCTCCTCCTTCTCGTCGCGCACCCGGTCATGGGCGCACGCGCGTGGTTCTCGCTCGGTCCGGTGTCGTTCCAACCGGCGGACCTCGCGAAGCTCGCGCTAATCGCGCTCCTCGCGAAGTACCTCTCGCGGCGGCATGTCGAGATAGGCGACGTGCGGCATATCCTCGTATCGGGCGCGTATGCGGCCGTGCCCATCCTCCTCATCCTCGTCGAGCCTGACCTCGGGAACGCCATCATCATGATCGTCATCTGGTTCGGGCTCATGCTCGTCTCGGGCATCTCGAAGCGGCACCTCGTGGCGCTCGGGCTCCTCGGGCTCGTCGTCGCGACCGGGCTGTGGTTCGGCGGCCTGAAGCAGTACCAGCGCGAGCGCATCATCTCCTTCGTGAATCCGGCGGGCGACATCCACGGTGCCGGGTATAACGCGTATCAGGCGAAGGTCGCGGTCGGCTCGGGCGAGCTTTTCGGGAAGGGGATCGGGTACGGGACGCAGTCGAAGCTCCGATTCCTGCCCGAGTACCAGACCGATTTCATCTTCGCGGCGTTCGCGGAAGAGTGGGGGTTCGTGGGCGTTCTCATCATCCTCGCCCTCTACGCGCTCCTCTTCGCGCGGCTCGCGGAGATAGCGCGGAGCGCCGCAACCAATTTCGATGCGTTCTTCACGCTCGGGTTCCTCATCCTCTTTGCTGCGCACGTGGCAATCCACGCGGGCATCTCGCTCGGCCTCTTGCCGGTCACGGGCACGACGATACCGTTCATGAGTAGCGGCGGCTCGCACCTCATGCTCGAGTTCGGTGCGCTCGGCGTCATCACCTCGCTCTCGCGCCACGGGCGCGGCGCCGCGCGCGATGTCGTGCAGAACGAATACCTCGGCGGGTAAAAAAGGCGCGTGCAAGGTTCCCCTTGCACGCGCTGAACGAAGTTCGTCGGAATTCAGAAGTCATAGACGCCTTTGAATACCTCTTTGACGTCGAGCTTGAGCGGTTTGCCGCTTTTTCTGTGCGCGGCGAGCGCTCTCTCGATTCGAGAGTCGACAAGCTCTCCTTCCTCATCTGTCAGACCGAGCACGGACTGTGCTCCGCCGACCGATGCGCCGGAAAACCCACTCAAGACGTGGCCAGTACTCATTCTGAGCGACGCTACCTTTACCGACATGTAAGCCTCTGCGGCCTTACCGATCGTACTGTACATGTACTTGCCTCGTTGGCTCTGTTTCGTGAAGATAATAATATGGCAAGGTTACATTGTCAAGTTGCAGTCGATGGAGGCGTGTCATCCCCGATATGCCCGCAGCGTGCTTTCCAGCATCTTTTCTTTCGCAAATACGGTCGTGACGCGCGCGTGGAGGCGCGCGCCCGCTTCGCGAACGCGCGGCGTATCCGCGAGGTATGCGAGGATGGCGGCCGCAAGCGCGTCCGGATTCTCGGGTGGCACGAGGAGCCCGTGGTCGTCGTCCGGGATGATTTCCGGAATACCGCCGACCCGGGTCGCGACGACCGGCAGGGACGCGCAGCCCGCCTCGAGGATGGCGTAGCCGAGCGCTTCCGAGCGCGAGGCGTGTACGAAAAGGTCGAACGCAGCCAAGAGCCGAGGGGCGTCCTCGCGGAATCCAGCGAGGAAGACGTGGTCGCGGAGCGAGAGCTCGCGGATGAGCGCTTCGAGCGCGCGGCGTTCGCGTCCTTCGCCGAGGACGACGAGGATAGCTTCCGGGTGCGCTTCGGCGACCGCGCGCATCGCGCGTATCGCATCGTCGACGCGTTTCGTCGGATTGAGTTCGCTCACCATGCCGAGCCAGGTGCGGCCGACCGTGTGCGGGCTAAGCGCGGCGCGCGCGTCCTCGCGCGCGAGGAGTGGCGCACAGGCGATCCCGTTATGGATGACCGTGAGTTTCGCTTTCGCGCCGGGCAGCCATGCCATGTCGCCTCGGATAGCGCTAGAGACGCAGATGGTCTCGTGCGAGAGGAGCACCGTGAGCCAGCTGAAGAGCCGGATGCCGATGCGTGCAAGCGCGCCGCGCGGCGCGTTGAACTCCCAACCGTGCGCGGTGAATACGATGCGCGGCACGCGAGCGAGTCGTCCGGCAAGTGCGCCGAGGCCGCCCGCCTTCGCACTGTTCACGTGGAGCACGTTGGGTCGCTCCTCTCGGATTGCGCGCAAGAGGGGAGCGAGCGAACCGATTGAGACGAGGTCAGCGAAGAACGAGCGCCGCTGCCGCAGGGGAAGGGAGATGGTGCGTACGCCCGCTCGCGCGAGGTGCTCGGTGAGCGGTCCCGTGCCGCCGACCGCCACCGCGACCTCGTGCCCGGCCGCCTGTGCTGCGGTCGCGAGGTCGTAGACGTACTTTTGCGCTCCGCCCCAGTTCGCTTTCGTGATGACGTAAAGAATCTTCATGTGCTGTGTATAGAAGCGAGCTGGGGCGGAGCGGGGAAGGGGTCGGGAAACGGGAGTTTCCCGTGGAGGAAGGCAGCGACCCGCGCTAGCGGGGAGCGCTGGAAAACCGTGGGTTTCCAGAGAGCGTCGCCCCAATTCGCCTTCGTGATGACGTACAATATGCG
>JAKAMK010000053.1 GCA_021812925.1 bacterium
CGCGGGCGTGGACGTGCTCGAAGGCGGCATGCTCGAGGACAATGCCGACGAGTACCTCGCGACGAGGAATATCAAGGACCGCCACTCGACCGGCTATGATTCCATCCAGATATACCTGCGCGAAATCGGTCAGTACCCGCTTCTGACCGCTGCAGAAGAGCGCGAACTCGCGAAGCGCATCGAGAAGGGAGACAACGAGGCGAGGAACATCTTGGCACGCTCGAACCTCCGCCTCGTGGTGTCCATCGCGAAGAAGTATGTGGGCCGTTCCCCGGACCTCACGCTCCTCGACCTCATCCAGGAAGGGAACTTGGGCCTCTTCCGCGCCGTCGATAAGTTCGACTGGAAGAAGGGCTACAAGTTCTCGACCTACGCGACGTGGTGGATACGCCAGGCTATCACCCGCGCGCTTGCCGACCAGTCACGCACCATCCGCATCCCGGTGCACATGGTCGAGACCATCGCCAAGTACAAGCAGGTCTCGCGCCGCCTCGCGCAGGCCTTGGGCCGCGACCCGCAGCCGGAAGAGATCGCCATCGAGATGGGCGTCGAGCCGGAGAAGATATACCAGATAGAGAAGATAAACCAGGACACGCTTTCGCTTGAAAATCCGATCGGTAGCGACGACGACGAGAAGAGCACCTTGGGCGACTTCATTGCCGACGACAAGATACCGTCGCCGGTGCAGGAATCGTCCGAGCGCATCCTGGGCGAGCAGGTGCGTGCCATCCTCGGCGACCTCTCACCGAAGGAGCGCAAGATTCTCGAGATGCGCCACGGGCTCCAGGACGGCATCTATCACACGCTCGAAGAGGTGGGGAAGGAGTTCGGCGTGACTAGGGAGCGTATCCGTCAGATCGAGGCGAAGGCCTTGGAGAAGATACGGCTCCACGATCGTGCACGGCACCTGAAGTCGTACTAAATCTCGCTTAGGCAAAAAGAAGAGCGGCGGCAACCTGAAAGGTCGCCGCCGCTCGCGCACGAGAGGGTCGTGTAGTCAGGCGGCCTGCTTCTCGTGCCAATACTCGCCTGTGAGACAAGCCGTGCACCAAGAGTCTTTCGGTCCGCCGGCAAGTGCAAGCAAGTCGTCGAGCTGCATGAACTCGAGCGAGTTTGCGTGCACCATGGTGCGAATCTGCTCAACGCTTGCCTTAGCAGCGATGAGCTTGTCCTTGGACTCCATCTTGATCCCATAGAAGCAGGGATCGGTAGTGGGCGGCCACATGATGCGGAAGTGGATTTCTGCCACTCCAGCATCCCACAGCATGTCGGCGATTATCGGTAGCGTATTGAGACGGATGATAGAGTCGTCCACTACGACCACCTTCTTGCCGGCGAGGGAACTGGGCGACAGTTCATATTTTTGTTGGGCTTTTTCTCGTTGTCCATCCGCTGTGGCCTGGATGAAGGTGCGTGCTGCGTATTGACTCTTCTCGAGTGAGGTCGAGTAACGTCCACTGCGCCCGCTAAGCGCGAAACCTACCGCGAAGGTAGATCCGCTGTGTGGCACGCCGAGTACGTAATCGGCACCGGGTACGGGGTAGCGCTCTTCCATGAGCCGCCCCGCGCGTTCCCGGAAATCAAGCACTGGAACGCCGAAGATAACGCTCGTGTGGCTCGCGAAGTAGATGAGTTCGAACGGGCAGCGCTTCAAGCGCGGTTCGGCGAACCGATGTACTTCCATCCGCCCGTTCTCGACGATTACGAATGTGCCCGCTTCAACCTCACCGCCATACGCTGCTCTCAGTGCGTCAAGGGCACGCGTTTCAGAAGCGAAGACGTGTCCGCTGCCGAGCGTTCCCCATACGAGCGGATGGCTGCCGCTCGGATCACGGAACGCCACCAGCCGGTCCTTAAACAGGATGAGGATGGAGCCGGTCCCGACAAGCGGCTTGATCGCGTGTCGCAAGTCTTCTACGAGATTGCCGGTGTGCGCTCGTTCGAGGAGCCGCACTATCACCTCAGAGTCCATCAAGGTCCGGAAGCGGATGTCCGGGAATTGGGCCTTGAGCTCTTTGTAGTTCACCAGATTCCCGTTGTGGGCGAGGTAGAACTTCTCGCTCCCGTAGAGCCCTTCGACGGGTTGTATGTTGATCTGCCCGAGGCGCTCCGCTTCTTCGATCTCGTCCTCGCCGTTAAGCGGGGTCGGATAGCGAGTGTGACCGATGGCCGCGAGGCCATGCAGGCGGTTCAGTTTTACTTTCGGCAAGGCCTCAAGGACCTTTCCGTCGCCGTACTCGACGTGCAGATTCGTGCCGTCTGACGCGGCGATACCCGCGAAGTCTTCCGCGCGGTGTTGTTGTGCGTGGAGCCCTTGAGCTGCGAGTTCCGCAGCTTTCCGGGTATTCGTGATGCCGAAGATGGCGCACATGGCCCTTGCACTCCCCTTGTTAGAATGTTCGGTTAACCCTGCCGCCACTCTAGCGTCTAGGCAGTGTTCACACAACCACGTCCGGACAAAACGGGAAAATCTCGTGCGAAAACCAAGCTGGAAGGCGAGGGCGTATCGAGATACGCCTCGCCTGAAGCGCAGGTTTGCAGCCGAGATTTTGCCGTTTTGACGGACGAGCCTGCTTGTACGCGCGATTCCCTGCGGTGGTTGTGTGAACACTGCCTAGGAGGGTAGCGGCAATACGGGCGCCGAGCGGGCGCTATGCCCACAGCCAAGGGGCTAGACAGTACCGGACGAGAGGCATACACTACGCGACGTAAAACATGCTGCGTCTGCTCTCAAGGATTATCGCCACCGGCTCCCCGACGGAGCCGGTTTCGGTGCAGGCGGGCGAAGGCATCGCGGAGGTGGGCGAGAACCTGCGTGCGGCCGTCGAGGCGCTCTACGGCGGCCGGGCGCTCCGTATCCGCCATGTGGACGCCGGTTCGACGAGTGGCGAGGAGTACGAGCTCACCGCGCTCGGCAACGCATACTACGACGTCGAGCGGTTCGGGCTCTCGTTCGTGGCTTCGCCGCGCCATGCCGACATACTCACCGTCTCGGGGCCGGTCACCCGCAATATGGAGCACGCCTTGAAACAGGCATATGAAGCGATGCCGGAGCCGCGCATCGTCGTCGCGGTAGGGGACGGCGCAGCGACCGGCGGTATCTGGAAAGGGTCGTACGCGGTGGTCGGTGCGGTATCGGAGGTGATTCCCGTCGACTTCGCGATTCCCGGCGACCCGCCGTCGCCGAAAGAGCTCCTCGAAGGACTCCTGGGTGCGATCAGGGCGAGTGCCGAGCGATAACGGATTCCGCTATGACCGCTGCACTCTACCTCATCGCCTTTTTGCTGCCGCTCCTTGCGGCGGGTGCGGCCATCGCGCTCCGCTTCGCGCGGCACGAGCTCGAAATCGTGCACGGCATGCTCATCTTCGCCGGTCTCTCGGGTCTCGCCGCGAGCACGGGCTTCTTCGTGCAGTTCATGGCGGGAGCGACGTCCGGAGTCCTCGTGTTTTCGTCCGCGTTCCTCACGTTCATCGTCACGCCACTCTCGGCGTTCTTCCTCGTACTCGTCTTCATCGGCGTCACGCTCACGTCCTGGTATGCGCTCGGATACCTGCCGCACTACCGCACCACCTATGCGCTCCCGTGGCTCGATACTGCCTCTGCACTCTTCATTTTCGGCATGCTTGCGACACTTCTTGCGGCGCAGCCGTTCACCTTCTTGCTCGCGTGGGAGGTGATGTCGGTCTCGGCATACTTCCTCGTCATCGCGGACGGTTCTGAGGATTCGCTTGCCGCGGGTTTCCGCTACATCCTCATGGCGCAGCTCGGGTTCCTCGCGCTCCTTGCCGGATTCTTCATACTCGGCGGGATGGGCGTGTTCGTGTCGTGGTCGGCAGTCGCGGCAACGGCAGCAGCGCTTCCGTTTACGCCGCTCATGTTCTCGTTCTTCCTTCTTTTCATAGGTTTCGGTTCGAAGGCAGGGCTTGTGCCGTTCCATCAGTGGCTGCCGTACGCGCACCCACAGGCGCCGAGCCATAGCTCGGCGCTCCTCTCGGGGGTCATGCTGAAAGTCGCGCTCTACGGATTCATCCTTTCGCTCGGACTCTTCCCGAGCGTGCCAGAGAGTTTCGCGCTCGTCGTCGTCTTCATCGGACTCCTCTCCGCATTCTTCGGTGTGCTCCATGCGGCCGTCGAGAACGACGCGAAGCGCATGCTCGCATGGAGCAGTATCGAGAACATGGGCCTTCTCTTCATGGGCGTCGGGCTCGTGCTCGTGTCGCTTGCGCTACCTTCCGGTGCCGTCGCGCCGTCGCTCATCGGCGTCCTCGCGGCGTTCGTCGCGCTCCATGCGCTCAATCACTCGCTCTTCAAGGGAGGCCTTTTCATGGCGACCGGGGCGGTCGTGCGAGAGACCCACACGCGCGAGCTCGACCGGCTCGGCGGTCTTGCGGGGAAGTGGCCGCTCTTCTCGGGCGTGTTCCTCGTGCTCGCGCTCTCGGCTGCCGCGCTCGTCCCTACGGGCACGTTCTTCGGTGAGTGGCTTCTCCTTCAGGCGCTTGCGGCGAACTTCACGAGCACGATGCCGTTCGTCGCCTTCGGTTCCGCGCTCGTGCTCGCTGTCGTCGCGCTCGTCGGCGGCCTCGCCATCTTCGCGTTCATGAAGCTCTTTAGCGTCGCATTCCTCGGTCGCGCTCGCACGACGTCGGCCGAGGAGGCCACGCCCATGCCGCGCTCGCTTACGCTACCGCCACTAGTCTCGGCAGTGCTGCTCGTCCTCTCTGCGCTCGTCGTGTTCCCGTTCGTCCTCGGCCATGCGGCGAGCCTCGGCGCGCTCCTTAAGGACGTGACGATTGCACCGAGCGCCTCGCTCGGCTCGTGGACGACGTACGGCGCGCTTCTCCTCGCGCTCCTTATCGTGTACGGTATCCGTCGCGCGCTCTCGTCATCGCGCGGTATCCGCGTGACCGATACGTGGGATTGCGGCACACCGCTCACGCCACGGATGCAGTACACGGCGACCGGCTTCTCGGCACCCATCCGCTTCTTCTTCCGCTCGCTCGTGCTCGCACGTAAGGAGCTCGTCGCGCATCCCGTGGTCGAGACGAACCCGTGGATAGCGCGCCACGAGCTCTCGTGGGGAACGGATTCGTTCTGGGAAGTCTGGCTCTACCGTCCGATAGGGAAGGCGACGCTCGCGTTCGCTACTCTCGCACGCCGCCTCCAGAACGGTGCGGTGCAGTTCTACCTGCTCCTCGTCCTCGTCGCGCTCGTCGCCGTAATCCTCTTCGCGCTATGAACACGGCCCTTTTCCTCGTTCAGGGTGTCCTTACGCTCCTCCTCGCGCCCTTTATGCTCGGGCTCGTGCGCACCATGAAAGCGCGTTTCCAGAATCGCAAGGGCGCGTCTCCGTTAGA
>JAKAMK010000054.1 GCA_021812925.1 bacterium
CACAGCCGTATTTTTCGTTAAGGGTGAGGAAGTCGTAGCCCTGGAGGAGCGCGTAGGTGAACTCGGTGTACGAGATGCTCTCGTCCGGCGTCTCGAGGCGCTTCCGTATGAGGTCGCGCTTCACGAGGTCGTTCACGGTGAAGTACTTGCCGATGTCGCGGAGGAACGGCACGAGGCGCACCTTCATGAGCCAGTCCGCATTGTCGACCATGCGGAACTTCGCGCCGCCGAGGAGCTGCTTCAGCTGCTTCGCGAGCGCACGCTTGTTCTTTCCGATAGTGCGCTCGTCGAGGAGCGGCCGCTCGCCCTTCTCCTTCGGGTCGCCAATCAGGCCAGTGCCGCCGCCGACGACGAAGATGAGCTTGTGCCCGGCGTCGCCGAGGCGCTTCATGAGGAGGACGGGCACGAGGTGGCCGACGTGCGCCGAGTCCGCAGTCGGGTCGATGCCGAGGTACACGGTACGCGGCTTCGAGAGTATCTCGGCGAGGCTTGCCGAGCTCTGCTCGACGAGCCCGCGCGCGGAAAGGTCTTCTGCAAGATTCATGGCCATGATTCTACACTATTCGTGGAGACCGATGTGGAGTTCGTAAAGACGGCGGTACGCGCCGCCCGGCAGCCGCATGAGTTCGTCGTGGGTGCCCTGCTCGACTATCCTGCCTTCGCGGAGCACGACGATCTTGTCTGCCTCGCGTACGGTCGAGAGACGGTGGGCGATGATGAAGGTCGTTCGCCCGCGCATGAGCTCCGTGAGCGAGCTCGTGATGAACGCCTCGGTCTCCGCGTCGAGCGCGGAGGTCGGCTCGTCGAGGATGAGGATGCGCGGGTCGCGGAGCATCGCGCGCGCGATCGCGATGCGCTGCTTCTGCCCTACGGAGAGCTTCACACCGCGCTCACCCACCTCCTGCGCATAGCCGTTCGGGAAACGCTCGATAAAGGCGTCCGCGTGCGCCTTCTTCGCCGCATCACGCACCTCGCTGTCGGATGCATCGGGACGACCGTAACGGATGTTGTCAGCAACCGACGTGTTGAAAAGGACGACCTCTTGCGGCACGACCGCGATTCGGCTACGTAGTTCGCGGAGGTTCAGGGTGCGCACGTCGTGGCCATCGATAGTCACCGCGCCCTCCGTCGGGAAATAGTAGCCGGAAACGAGCTCGGCGGTCGTCGACTTGCCAACGCCGGTCTCGCCGACGAGCGCGACCGTCTGCCCCGCATGCACGGAGAACGTGATGCCGCGGAGCACCTCGTTCTGCCCCGCATCGTACGCGAAGTGCACGTTCGAGAATCCGACGTCGCCACGCAGGTCAGCGAGCGAAGGCGCGTGGGGCGGCGCGTAGTGCTCCGGCTCCGCGCTAAAGACGCGCTCGCTCCGTGCGACGGCGACGAGTCCGTTCTGCAGCGTCTGCCACTGGTTGCCGAGCTGGACGAACGGCCCGATAATCATGCCCGCGTATGCATTGAAGGCGATGAGCTCGCCGATAGTGATGGCGCCCTTCCCGATGAAGTACACGGAGAGCACGAAGATGGTTGCCTGCGCGAGCATGACGATGAGCTGCTGCGAGAACGTCATGGTGCTCCACGCGCGCTCGAGCTGGTACCAGATGGGTACGGCGCGTTCGTTGAAGCCTCGCCGGATGTGTTCCGTCTCGTACGCTTCGGCGCCAGACTGCTTTACCGTCTGGAAGTTCGCGTAGGCGTCCTGCGCGTCGCCTGCGGTCCGATTCCAGATCTCGAACGCCTCGCTTTGGAGGCGCGCCGTCGTCGGCAGGACGAGGATGAGCATGATGCCGTACGCGATGATGCCTGCGAGGAGCACGAGGGCGAGCTGTGGCAGGATAAAGAAGGCGATCGCTATGCCGACCACGATGGTGAGGAACTGCGGCGCGAGCGAAACGATCGAGTTCGTAAGCGAGGAGAGCATCCACGAGGCGCGGGACAAATTTTCTGTGATTTCACCGGTGCGAGTCGTCTTGAAGAATCGCAACGGAAGCGTGAGCAGGTGCGCATACGCGCGCGCCTGGAAGCCGGCTTCGAGCTCGGTGGTGAGTCGCCGGGTGCGACGGTCAGCAAAGAAGTTCACGAACGTGATAAGGAGCTGGATGAGGACCCAGAGTCCGATAAGCGCCTCCCAGAGCGGGAGCGTGCCGAGGACGGGCAGGAGGACGGAGCGCGGTTTGATGAGGCCGTCGATGAATTTGCCCGTGATGTACGGGATGACGCCGTTCGCGAGCGCGAGGAGTATTTCGAGGACGGAAAGGCCTAGGAGCGTGCGGCGGTACGGGCTGAGCTGCCGCGCAAGCGCGGCTCTCTTTTGCTGCCAGGTGTAGATCTGCTTCTCGCGCTCGGCCATGACACGCAGTATATACCGCTTCCGCGTGCAATCCCGAGTGCGTTACGTTATCGCGCGAAGATGAAGAGGCTCACCGCCGGCGCGATGAACCACCAGAAGAAGTACTGGTTCGGCGCAAAGAGCTGCGCGATGGACGCGTTGAAATGGTACACATCGGTCACCGAGAACACGTGGTATGCGACCGCAATGAGGAACGCGGAAGCAGCGAACGACATGACGAAGAGGCCAAGGAGGCCAATGTAAATGAAGTCGGATACGACGACGCGGCGCAGGATGAGGTAGAAGACGAACACGAGGCCGAGGTACACGGCAGCGTGCGAAAGCACTGCGGTGAGCGCGGGTGCTGACGGCAGGTACCGCCCGAAAGGCGTCGTGAACGCGTCGTAGACCGCGTAGCCTGCATAGAGGCCGAGGATGAGCGCCACGTAGGGGCCGCGGCCGACGTATCGCGCGAAGACGATAAAGAACAGGACGAGCGCGATGAGCACGACGAAGCTCGCGATGGACGCCCACAGCGTGAGCGCCGTACTTGTAGCGAGCGTATTCACCTGGGCGATACCCTGCACGGCCGAAAGCGCGGCTGCCATAGGCATAGCTTATAGCCTAAAGCCTCTAGCCGAAAGCGGCCACTGTGCATTGGGCGCGCTTACGGCCATCAGCCACGCGCCGTTTAAAGCCCCTCGGATTTCAGGTCCTCTATCGCTTTCTTCGCCTTCGCAGAGAGCTTCTGCGGCATCGCGACCTCAAGGCGGATGATCAGGTCGCCTCGAGAGGTGCCCTCGGGCACGCCCTTTCCGCGGACGCGCAGAAGTTCTTCGGCGCGCTTCATGACCGGAATTTTCACCTCAAGCTTCTTCCCTTCTACCGTGTCGATGGTGACGGTTGTGCCCACGAGTGCATCGGTGAGCTTCACCGGAAGCTGCATGACGAGGTTTGCGCCCTCGCGGCGGAACACTGGGTGCGGCTTCACGTGCACCTTCACGTAGAGGTCACCGGTCATTCCGCCCTGGATGGCCTCGCCCTGGCCCGGCAGTCGGATCATTTCGCCGTTCTCGATGCCGGCGGGCACCTTTATCTTGATTTCCTCTTCCTTCCTGTGAACGCCGTGCCCTTTGCACTCAGGACACTTCTCTTTCGGAATCTTTCCCGTCCCGTGGCATGCCGTGCAGGGGCGCACGCTCGTGAACTGGCCGAGGATGGAGCGGCGCACCTCGTGCACCTGGCCCGTGCCGTTGCAGGTCTTGCAAGTCTCGAGCTCGGTGCCCGGCTTCGCGCCCGTGCCCTTGCAGAGTTCGCATGCGGAGACCTTGGAGAGGAGGACCGTGCGGTCCGTACCGAAAATTGCATCCTTGAACGGCACCTCGATGTCAATGGAAATGTCGCGGCCACGCGGTGCGCGCGAGCGGCCGCCGCGGCCGCCGAAAATGTCGCCGAAGAGGTCCCCGAAGTCGAACTCGACTCCGTCGCCGCCGAAGCCCTGCTGGAACTGGCTGAAATCGAAGCCGCCGAACGGATTACCCGCTTGCCCCGGGCCTGCCGAGGGGCCGCCCGGGAATGCCTGGCCGTACGTGTCGTACTCGCGGCGCTTCTTCTCGTCGCTGAGGACCGCGTACGCCTCCGAGACTTCCTTGAACTTCGCTTCGTCGCCGCCCGATTTGTCCGGGTGGTACCTGTGCGCGAGTTTCCGGAACGCCCTCTTGATGTCGTCCTGCGTAGCGCCCTTCGCGACGCCGAGCGTGTCGTAGTAATTCTTCGCCATAGGTGTTCACGATTATACGCGTGCACGTTTTGGTATGCAAAGAAAAACGGCCGGTGCTTCCCGTAGGAAGCCCGTGCTGTGTTTTATTAATGCCTTTCCTGGGGTTCATTCCGCACTCGGTACATCTTGAACCTCAGGTTTTCCTTGTACCTTTCGCGCATGCGACCTTCCACACTCTGGAGTTGCTCCTCCACGGTGAACATGGTGGGTCGCCCCATCATTCTGCTTGAGCAGAATTCGTCCAAGTGGTCAACGTACCAGGCATGATCGTAATACACGCCGTAGTCGCTCCGGAAGCAACACATGAGCCATGTTGGCTCGATTTCTGTGCGGGCCATCAAACCTCTCCTTTCAATATGCATGCGAGAGACCCTCGCATTTCTTTATTAAGAATAGCACGACAATACCATTCCGTCAAGTGACCATTGGGAGGCGGCTCTTGCGCGAGGGTTTAAGTTCTCGGTTTACGCTTGCGGCGGTTCCTCGGGTTTCTCCCTGAACTCGGCGTCTGTTGGGTTCTGGTCGTTGCCCGAGGCATCCGAGGGCGGCGTATTTCCTGTCTGCTGTGCACTGTTTTCTGTTTTCTGGGCTCCCATCATCGCCTCGCCTATCTTTGAAAGTGAGCTCGAGAGCGCATCGGTTGCTGTCTTTATGCGCGAGGCATCTTCCCCGTTCATGGCGCTGCGCAGGTCGGTTATCTTGTCCTGTACATCCTTCACGACCTCCGGGCCGGCCTTCTCGCCGTTCTCCTTCACGGCCTTCTCGGCGGCGTAGATGCCCTGCTCGGCAATGTTCTTCGCTTCGACGAGCTCCTTGCGCTTCTCGTCTGCGCTCGCGTTCGCCTCCGCGTCAGCTTTCATCTTCTCGATGTCGTCCTTCGAAAGGCCGGTCGAGCCTTCGATGCGGATGCTCTGCTCCTTGCCGGTGGTCTTTTCCTTGGCCTTCACGGTGAGGATGCCGGAAGCGTCCACGTCGAAGGTCACTTCGATCTGCGGCATGCCGCGGGGCGCCGGCGGAATGCCGTCGAGCATGAACTTGCCGAGCGACTTGTTGTCGGCGCTCATCGCGCGCTCACCCTGCGTGATGTGAATCTCCACCGACGGTTGGTTGTCTGCGGCGGTCGAGAAGGTCTGCGAGCGACTCGTGGGAATCGCGGTGTTGCGCTCAACGAGCTTCGTCGCGACGCCGCCCATGGTCTCGATGGCGAGAGAAAGCGGGAT
>JAKAMK010000055.1 GCA_021812925.1 bacterium
GCGGATATCGCGCTCGGCAACTCCGGGTTCACGAGCATGCTCCTCATCGCGTTCGGCGCGCTCACGACGCTCGTCGCGGCGCTCTTCGTGCTCGTGCAGACCGACTATAAGCGGCTCCTCGCGTACTCGAGCATCGAGCACATGGGCATGGCGACGTTCGCGCTCGGTTTCGGCGCCCCGGGCGCGGTTATCGCGGTCATCCACGTCGTCGGCCACGCGCTCGCGAAGCCGCTGCTCTTCTACGGCGCGGGGAACGTCGTCCTCAGCTACGGGAGCACGAAGTTCGAACGGGTGCAGGGCGTCGCGCGCGTGCTGCCGTACACCGCGGGCCTCTTCCTCCTCGGCCTCCTGGCGCTTCTCGCGCTGCCGCCCTCACCGCTGTTCGTAAGCGAGACGCTTCTCGCGGCGTTCGCGCTTGCGGCGCATCCGTTCGCGTTCGTCCCCATAGCGCTTGCCCTCGTCATCGTGTTCGCGGGCTTCGCGAAGCTGTTCTTCCCGTTTTTGTTCGCGCACGCGGAAACGCCGCAGGAGGGGGCGCCGCGCCCTGAGCGCTGGAACGGCGCGCACACCGCGATGGCGCTCCACGCCGCGCTCCTCGCGCTCTTCGGACTCGCGCTCGCCTCGGCGGCCGCATTCCCGCTCGTGGCGCAGGTCGCCTCATCTATCCTCTGATACCTATGACTATCGATTCTCTCGCGAATACGCTCGGGCTCTCGGTGGATGCCATGCGCCGAGCGCACACGGCGCCGGAGTCGCTCGCCGACCACGCGACCATGCTCGTCAGTCACGGCGCGCCGCTCGTCCTCATGTATGCGACCGACGAGCGGGGCCACCAGAAGGGGTTCACGGTGCACGCGGTCTTCTCCGTGCCCGGCGACGGGTTCCTCACGCTCCACGCCGAGCTGCCCGCGGAGAACCCTTCGTACCCGTCTCTCACGAGGACGGTCATGGCCGCGCACTGGTTCGAGCGGCTTATTGCGGACCAGTTCGGCATCGTCGCCGAGGGGCACCCGGATCCTCGCCGTCTCGTGCACCACGAGAACATTCCCGAGGGCACGCACCCGCTCCGGAAGGATTTCGCGTGGGATACGAGGCTCGCCATGGCAGACGTCGCGTACCCCATGCATGCGGTCGAAGGGCAGGGCGTCTATGAGATCCCAGTCGGTCCTATCCATGCGGGCGTGATCGAGCCAGGCCATTTCCGGTTCAACGTGCGCGGAGAGCGCATTCTCACCTTGGAAGGGAAGCTTTTCTTCACGCACAAGGGCGTCGAGAAGCTCGTCGAGGGGAAGACGCCGGAAGAGGCGCTCCCGTTCGTCGAGCGCATCTCGGGCGACATGGCGGTCGGCCACACGCTCGCGTACGCGGAAGCGGTCGAGCGCGCGACGGGCACGACGGTGCCGAAGCGCGGCCGCGCGCTCCGCATCGTGTGGAACGAGCTCGAGCGCATCGCGGCGCACGTGTTCGACATCGGCAACATGGGCGGCAACGGCACGGGCTTCTCGTTCATGGCGGCGCAGGGATTCCGCATGCTCGAGGAGCTCCGCCGGCTTCATGAAGAGCTCGTCGGGCACCGGTACCTGCGCGGCGCCATCGTCCTCGGCGGCGCGCACGACCTCGACACAGAAGGCGAGACGCGCCTGCGCGCGCAGCTTACGAAGACGGAGCGCGAGCTCCGGAACCTCCTCGCCATCGCGTACGAGACGGACGGGCTCATGGAGCGGTTCGAGACCACCGGTGTGCTTTCCGCGGATGCCGCGCGCGCGTACGGTGCGCGCGGCATCGCGGCTCGCGCCTCGGGCATCGCCTCCGACTGGCGCGTTGATCACCCGTACGCGGCGTACGAGGCGCATGCACCCGAGGTGGTGACCGAGCCGGCGGGCGACGTCGCGGCGCGCTTCCGCGTCCGCGCGCGCGAATCGTTCGTGTCCCTCGCGCTCATCCGGCAGGTGCTCGACGCGCTTCCGGAGGGCGAGGTGCGCGTGGCGCTCCGCGCGGCCGCGGGCGAAGCGCTCGGGTGGGCGGAGAGTTTCCGCGGCGGCATCATCGATTTCGTACGGCTCACGAAAGAGGGGAAGATAGAGCGGCTCGCGGTGAACGACCCGTCGTTCATGAACTGGCCGCTGTTCGCCGAGATCGGGCCGGGTAACATCGTCCCCGATTTCCCGCTCTGCAATAAGAGCCTCAGCCTCTCCTACTCGGGCACGGACCTCTAGGGGCACCCTATGTATGCACGATGCCTCCGTCCTTGCGGGCGGAGGCATGCTTACTGTGGCAGTCGTTACGCCGCTTTCCGGTAGATGAGCGGCGCCGCGTAGGCGACAATCATCTCTCTGCGTTCACGGCCAACGATGTTTTCCGGCAGGATGAGCGGCGTGCGCTGACCCGTGCCGAGGAAGTAATCGTTAAGCCTGTTGCACTCCGTCCTCACGAACTCGACGACGTTGTCGACGTTCCCGTGATTCAGGTGGGCGCATATCGCTTCCGGTTGCGGCGCGCTCGGGATGATGTAGTGCGGGGGTATAACGATTCCCGCCTCCATCAAAGACCGAACGTTGTCATGGTGCAGTTTTGCGGTCCGCACGCGTTCCATATCGTTCAGGCACGAAGCCATCGCGTTCAGGTACACATCCAGACCGAAGCCGTCCGTCACCACGACCTTCCCGTCGGCAAGCGCGGGGCAGAGTAGGTCCTCGCAAAATTTTGCGAGAGCTGCCCACCCTTTGTAGATTGCCGGATAGGGACGCAGATGCCACTCGCCTCTGTTTTGCAGAAGCGGATGCGGTATCGTACCTCCAAACGGGTTGCCCAGAAACGCGAAAGTGTGCTGCGGAAACCGTTCCGCAAACAAAGGTTCGAGTTCCTGGTATAGGGTCGTCCGTCCCGAGCCGCGAGGGCCCGATACGGAGATGACGGGCGGCAAAAGAACTTCCGATAACGTCTCAGTCACGATTTTCCCTCCGTGTTGACGTTGGGCACAGTATGCCTGATTTACGGCCTAAAATCAAGCTGTATTGGGACGGCGTGGGGAGAACCGACGCCGTCTCTCGGGTATGGCACAATGCGGGTATGGCGCGCAAGAAAGCACCCATCACGCACTGGAGCCACTCGTCCTTGGTGGCGTTCCTGCGCAATCCCCTGGCGTGGTACAAGCGGTACGTCGAGGAGGTGTACGACACGCCGCGGACGCCCGCATCGGTCGTGGGGAGCGCGGGACACAAAGCGCTTGAGCACTTCTACAGCGGCATCCCGAAGGAACTCGCCATAGCGCGCGGTCTCGAGTACGTGCGCGCGATTCCTGATTTCGAAATCGACTTCGGGAAGGCGAAGACGAAAAAGGCGCGGCGCGCGAAGCGCGCCGCGATGGAGCGCGAGTACCTCCAGGCGGTCGGCTACTACCTCGCGAAGCCGCCGCGGCATCGCGTGCTTGGGGTGGAGGTGAAGGGCGTGGTCGAGGTCGAGGGATTCCCGCTTCCTCTGAAGGCGGTCTCCGACCTCGTCGTCGAGGCGCGAGGCGCGCCCGGCATGGTAGACGTCGTCGACCACAAGTTCGTCGCGAGCTTTAGCAAAGGTCCCGAGAAGACGCTCTTCATCCTTCAGGCGCTCTTTAACTACTACACGGCGCGCGAGCTCTACGGGAAGCCGGTGCGGAAATTCATCGTGTACGAATGCAAGAAGACGAGGAATGCGGACGGCTCTCCGCAGCTGCGCCGCTATACGCTCGAGTACTCGTCGCTCGAGAAGGAATTCGCGGTGTTCCGCAGGCTCATTGCGGACGCGACCGATGAAATCACGCGCGAGCGCGCGTACCTGCCGAATCCGTCCGACCTGTTCGAGGGCGACGCGTCGTTCGACGTCTACCGCCTCTCGCTCGTAAATCCTGAGGACTGACGGGAACGTATCTCAGTATTTCTTTGAAATACGCCTCTCGCTCGACCGGTTCGCGTGAAAGAAGGCCCAATGCAAGCGAGGAAACGCTTACAGTGAATCCTACGGCACGAGGCTCGCGAGTGCCGCGTCGACGAGCTGCTTCACCGAGTCGTACGGCTGCGCGCCGTCTATGACTACGGGCGCTCGGTTCGGCGCAAGGATGAGCGCGTAGGGCGTGCCGCGGGCGCCCGCGTCCATCGCGTTCTGCCGGTCGGCGGCAATGCGCGCGGCCACTGTCGAGGACGCGTTCGTCATGCAGGCGGTGAAGGCGTCGCCCGGCACGCCCGCCTGCGCGGCAATCGCGCCCACGTCGGACGGACTCACCGGCTGACTGGCAAAGAGGAGGTCGGCGTAGCGCCAGAATGCGTCGTTCCCGCCAGAGACGTTCGCGCACTCGGCCGCTTCCGCGAGCGTGAACGCGTCGGGGTGGAGCTCGGTAAGCGGGAACTCGCGGTACACCCAGGCGACTTGCCCCTTCGCGCCTTCGTTCGCAACGACCTCGTGGAGGGTGGTATCGAATCCCTTGCAGTACGAGCAATCGAAGTCCGCGTACTCGACGATCTTCACGGGTGCGGCCGGGTTGCCGAGGATGTGGTCATCGGGACCGACCGGGCGCACGAGCGCGGGATTCCCGGATCCCGACGAGGTCGACGGTTCGCCCGCGGTCATCGAGAAATAGACCGCGCCGGCGACGATAACGCCGCCGAGCGCGATAGCGATGGGGATGGTGAGGGAAGGCTTCATGTGCGTATACGATAGCACTTGTCGCGACTGCCTCGCGACGTTGCACCGGACGCTGTGCGTCTACAACTGCAGCGCGTGAGTGATTGACGGCGAGCCATTCTCGGATTCCGCGAGCCAGTGGCTCGTGTCGAGCTTCACGTCGCGCTTCTCCCGCAGGTCCTTGTATTTCAGCACGCCGTTCTTGCGCGCGTAGTCGAAGAGCTCCTTCGTGATGCGGACGTCCTCGATGCAGTACTCGCGCACCTTCTCGATCTTGCCCTCGGCCCACCATTCCTGCGCTTTCAAGCCGTCACCCTTCTTGCCCTTGCCGAGCGTCGCTTCGGCGAGCGACTGGAGCCGGATGCGCCGGCCGAGCACGGCATAGACCTCGGCGAGGAGGTCGAGCGAGCGGATGTGCGCGAGGTCGCCCGGGTAGTAGCGATTCAGGAGCGGGATATCGAAATTGTCGGAGTTGAACCCGATGAGGAGATCGGTCCGTTCGATGAGCGGCCACAGCTGCGGGAGCTCCTCTCTCGTGTACGACGTGTACGCATCGGTTTCCGAG
>JAKAMK010000056.1 GCA_021812925.1 bacterium
ATGTGGTAAGGGGTTGACCATATATAGGTGTACGCGCTATGTGTTAGGCGTGGCAAAGAACCTACTTATCGTCGAGTCGCCCACGAAGGCGAAGACCATAGGGCACTACCTGGGCTCGGACTTCACGGTCCTCGCTTCGGTCGGGCATGTGCGCGACCTGCCGAAGTCGAACAAGGACGCGGTCGACATCGAGGACGGGTTCATCCCGCACTACGTCATTCCGGCGGAGAAACGCGAGGTCATCGAGAAGATCCGGCGCGCTGCGGAAAAATCCGACCGGGTCTACCTCGCGACCGACCCCGACCGCGAGGGCGAGGCCATCGCGTGGCACATAGCCGAGCTCATCAAGGGCGAGCATGGCAAGGGACGTAGCGTGCCGCCCGTTGAGCGCGTCACATACCACGAGATCACGAAGGACGCGATCGAGGACGCGATCGCGCACCCGCGCACCATCGACCAGAACCTCCGCCAGGCTCAGGAGGCGCGCCGCGTGCTCGACCGCATCGTCGGCTACGACCTGTCGGGACTCGTGTGGAAGAAAGTCCGCTACGGGCTTTCCGCGGGCCGCGTGCAGTCCCCTGCGATGCGCATCCTTGCGGAGCGCGAGCGCGAGATACAGGCGTTCATCCCGGAAACGTACTTCGTGCTCTCGGCGCGCTTTTCGGCTGGCGCCGAGGAATTCCCCGCGACCTGCGAGGAGGAGCCGAGGACGCGCGAGGAGGCGGACCGCATCGTGTCCCTCGGCCGCGTCGCGTCGTGGAAAGTCGCTGCGGTGACCGAAAAGTCGGAGGACCGCAACCCGCGCCCGCCCTTTACGACCTCGACGCTCCAGCAGACCGCGTCAACCCGGCTCGGCTTCGCGCCCTCGCGCACCATGCGCGCGGCGCAAAAGCTCTACGAAGCCGGTCACATCACCTACATGCGTACCGACTCGGTGAACCTCTCGAAGGAGGCGGTGGCACGCATGGCGGGCGTCGTCGAGCGCGAGTTCGGGAAGGAGTACGTCCAGGTCCGCGCATACAAGACGACGAGCAAGAACGCGCAGGAGGCGCACGAAGCCATCCGCCCGACGGATGCCGCGAAAGAGCGCGCCGGCGCGACGCCCGACGAGGAGCACCTCTACGCGCTCATCCGCACCCGCGCGCTCGCCTCGCAGATGGCGCCTGCGGAGGTCATGCGCACGACGATCGCAGCGAAGGCGGATGCCGACATCCCGTCGTTCAATGCGAACGGCTCGCGCGTGCTCTTTCCGGGCTGGCTCGCCCTCGACATTCGCGCACGCGGCGAGGACGTCGAGCTGCCGAGGATCGCTCAAGGCGATGCGCTCACGCTCCTCGCCCTCTCGAGCGAGGAGAAGCAGACCGAGCCGCCGAATCGCTACACCGAGGCGGGACTCATCAAGGAACTCGAGAAGCGCGGCATCGGGCGTCCATCTACCTACGCGTCCATCATGAAGACCATCCAGGACCGCGGGTACGCCGAGAAGCAGGGGCGAACGCTTAAGCCGACCGCGACCGGCATGGTGGTCTCCGGCTGGCTCGAAGAGAATTTTCCTGAATACATCAGTGATTCGTTCACCGCCGAAATGGAGGACGAGCTCGACGAGATAGCACGCGGCGAGCGCGGCTATACAGAGACGCTCTCGTCGTTCTACGGTCCGTTCGCGAAAGCGGTAAAGGCGAAGGAGAAGCTCCCGAAGGCGACCTCTCTCGGCGACGTGCCGCCGGAATTCCCCTGCCCTCTTTGCGGCGGCCCGATGGAGTTCAAGCTCGGGCGCGGCGGCGTGTTCATGAGCTGCAAACGCTACCCGGACTGCCTCGGCGCGCGCACCGAGGACGGTACGGAGCTCTCGGGCGACGAGCCGATCGGCTACCATCCGGAGACCGGCGCGCCGATTTACATAAAGACCGGACGGTACGGACCGTACGTCGAGATGGCATTGCCGGAAGCGGATAGCGAACAGCAGATGGCGAATAGCAGCACTCAAGCGCCGAAAAAGAAAAAGGGACGCGGACGGCCGAAGACTGCCGCGAAGCGCGCATCGATTCCGCCCGGCACGGACCTCGCGAAGGTAACCTTGGCGGACGCGCTCCGGTACCTCTCGCTTCCACGTGAGCTCGGACAGCATCCCTCCACCGGGAAGCCGGTGTTCGCGTCGACCGGCCGCTACGGCCCGTACGTCGGCAGCGACGGCGAGTTCCGTTCCATAAAGAAGGGCGACCCGTACACGATTACGCTCGACGAGGCGCTCGAGCTCCTCGCGACACCCAAGCGCCCGCCGAAAGGCGTTGAGATAGTCCGCGAAATCGGCAAGCATCCGAAAACGGGCAAGCAGCTCGTCCTTTACAAGTCAAAGCAGGGCTACTTCCTGAAGAAGGGTCTCCGCCGCATCTACCTGCCGCAATCGACGGACCCCGCCGCGCTTACGCCCGAAGAGGCAGCCGAGTACCTCAAATAGCGGAGTGGTATAGTGGCCTCCATGACCCCGGTCAAGGAGATCACCACAGAGATGTCCGCCGCGTCGCCCGAGGATATCGCGTACGTCGAAAAGGCGTATGAGCTTTCGAAAAAAGCGCACGAGGGTCAGCTACGGTTCTCGGGCGAACCGTACTTCGTGCACCCGGCCGCGACCGCGAAGATTCTCGCTACCTACGGCATGGACGCGACCACCATCGCCGCCGGCCTCCTCCACGACGTCATCGAGGACGGGAAGGCGTCGCGCGAGGAGATCGAGGCGCAATTCGGGAAGGAGCTCCTCTTCATCGTCGACGGCGTTACGAAGCTCGGCACGCACAAGTACCGCGGCGCCGAACGCCACGCGGAATCGCTCCGGCGGCTCCTCGTCGCGACCGCGTCCGACATCCGCGTACTCATCGTGAAGCTCGCGGATCGCTACCACAACATGCAGACCCTCGAGCACGTGCCGGAGGCGAAGCGCGGGCGCATCGCGCTTGAGACCCTCGAAATCTACGCGCCCATCGCGGACCGCCTCGGCATGGGCCGCATGAAACGCGAGCTCGAGGACCTCGCCTTCCCCTACGTAGACCCGGACGCGTACGCGCACGCGCTCTCGGTCCGCAAGCTGAAGACGAAGGAGACAGAGACCGGCCTCGAAAAGGTTCAGAAAGAGCTCAGGAAGGAGCTCGCGAAGAAGGGCCTCACCGATTTCCGCACGGACATCCGCATGAAAGGCCTCTGGAGCCTCCACCAGAAACTGAAGCGGAAGAACGACGACATCACGCTCATCCACGACATCGCGGCGCTGCGCATCATCGTGCCAAAGATCGAGGACTGCTACGTGGCTCTAGGCGTCGTGCATGCGCTCTACCGCCCGCTTCCGGGCGAGTTCAAGGACTACATCGCGTTCCCGAAACCGAACGGCTACCAGTCGCTCCACACCACGTGCGTCACGCCCGAGGCGGGTATCGTTGAGATACAGATACGCACTGAGGACATGCACCGACGCGCGCAGTTCGGCATCGCGAGCCACATGACATACAAGCAGCTCGGTGCTGCGGTCGCGAAGCTCGATCCCGCGGCGCAGAAGCGGCGCTTCTCCGCGCTCTCCTTCTCGTGGGTCCGTTCGCTCGTGCCGTCCCTCATGCGCATCTCGAAGCAGTCGAGCACCGAGCACATCCCGCAGCCCGCCTGGCTCGCGGAGCTCGCGGACGCGCACTCAGCGGAAGGCACTGCTGACTTCGTCGAGGGTCTGAAGGAAGACTTCTTCTCGCACCGCGTCTTCCTCTTCACCCCGCAGGGCGACGTCGTCGACCTGCCGGTTAATTCCACGCCCATCGACTTCGCCTACGCGATTCACAGCGACCTCGGCAACCACCTCCAGGGCGCGAAGGTGAACGGCAAGCTCGCGTCGTTCGATACGCCGCTCCACAACGGTGACGTCGTCGAGATTATGCGCCGCGAGTCGGCGCACCCTTCGCCGAAGTGGCTCGAGCACGCGCGCACCTCGCTCGCGCGGAAGCACATCCGCGCTGCGCTCGGCATGACCGAGCCCGACCGCCCGCGCCGGCACCGCCCGCGCAAGACCGGCTTCCAGCACGGAAAGAAGAATTAAACCGAGAACGAGCTGATCGAGTACAGGTCGTCGTCGTTCCCCTCTTCGGGCGCCGGCGGCGCGATGGGGTCGTCGAGCTGCGTCGTGTTCGGGAACACCGGGTACTCTGCGGCGACTGCCGCTGCCGCGGCAGCCTGTTCGCGCACGAGCGCTTCGACGAGATGCTGGAGGTCGTCCGGCGAGAAGAACTCGATGAGGAGACGGCCGCCATCCTCCGCGCCCGCTTCGATAATGACGCGCGTGCCGAGCTTTTCCGTAAGCGACTTCTCGATTTCCATCATCTCGCGGGTCTTCTTGTGGCGTTGGTGCACGCGCTCCTGCGCTATGGAACGCACGATGCGTTCGGTTTGCTTTACCGGGAGCTTCTTCAGGATGATCTCGCGGAAGAGCGTCTCCTGCTCCTCGGGGCGCTCCGTGAGCGCGAGGAGCGCGCGGGCGTGGCCCTCGGTTATCTCGCGATCGACGACGCCCTGCTGCATGAATTCGGGGAGCGCGAGGAGGCGGATCGAGTTCGCGACGTACTCGCGGCTCCGCCCGACCTTGGCCGCCGCTTCGCTGTGCGAAATCGCGAACTCGTCGACGAGCTGCTTCAGGGCCTTCGCGCGGTCTATCGCATTGAGGTCCTCTCGCTGGAGGTTCTCGATGATGGCGAGCTCGAGCTTCGTCTTGTTCGACTCGCCCGTGCGGATGACCACCGGCACCTGCTTCAGCCCGATGAGCTTCGAGGCGCGGAGACGGCGCTCGCCCGCAATGAGCTCGTAGCGGCTCTCGAGTCCCCCATCCGGCTTCTCCACTTCCGAGCGCGTCACGGTAAGCGGCTGCAGGAGCCCGTACTGGCGGATGCTCTCCGCAAGGGATTTGAGCCCCTCCTCGCTGAACTCCCGCCGCGGCTGGTACGGGTTCGGCTCGATCTTATCCGTGTCTATCCAGAACACGGAGTCGTATTTCGTCGGCACGTAGCGGGCGTCTTCGTTCATTTGTCGAATTCTAACATAGTGAAATTGTGCCATAGAAATGATACCTTGAGCATATCGGGCGAGTGGCGGAACCGGTATACGCGCACGACTCAAAATCGTGTCCCGCAAGGGTTGAGGGTTCGATTCCCTCCTC
>JAKAMK010000003.1 GCA_021812925.1 bacterium
TCATACACGAGTCGGATGCAAAGCCGGGCCGCGCAAACCTCATGGCGTCGAAATTCGCGAAAAAGATTGCCGTGTCGTTCGACAGCGCGGTCAGCTACTTCCCGAAAACCGCCGCGGGGCGCATCGCACGCACGGGAGTACCGATCCGAAAGGCCCTCACGCGCGTCGAGGCTGAGGGCGCGCGCCAGTACCTCGGGCTCGAGGAGGCCATCCCGACTGTTCTCATCCTCGGCGGTTCCCAGGGTTCGCAGCGCATCAACGATGCGGTCGTGTCTGCGCTCCCATCGCTCGTCGGCTTCGCGAACGTCATCCACCAGACCGGCGCGGCGAATTTCAAGGCGGTCTCGGGCATCGCGAAGGTCGCGCTCACCGGCTCGCCGCACGAGAGCCGCTACCACCCGTTCGACTACCTCTCCGAGACCGCGCTCCAACGCGCCGCCGGTGCTTCGACGCTCATCATCTCCCGCGCGGGTTCCGGGACGCTCGCAGAAATCGGACTCTGGAAGAAGCCGGCAATCATCATCCCCATACCGGAATCAATAAGCCACGACCAGCGCATGAACGCCTACGCATTCGCACGCACGGGCGCCGCCATCGTAATCGAGGAGGAGAACCTTACGCCACATCTCCTCGCAGCAGAAGCGAAGCGTATTGCGACCGACCCGGCGCTCGCGAGCCGTATGGGAGCGTCTGCTGCGGGATTTACGGACCCCGACGCAGCGCGTATCCTCGCCGACGAGGTGCTCTCTATCGCCCTCGCCCACGAAGCGTAACCATGGGGCTCCGCAATCCGTTTACGACGAGACAGAGACCGAGGCCCGTTTTTGGTCCACGGTATGCAGTCATCAACCTTTCGAAAGTGGGTCTGCGGTACTTCCGTATTTTTCTTAGGATTTCGTCTTCCTCTCGCGCAACGCTTCTTGAGCGTTTCGTACGCCACCCTAACATCGGTTGGATTTTCGACGGCGAGGGGTGGTTCAACTTCGGCATTGGTATTTGGGCCCGCGATAACAGCGAGATGAACGACCTGAGCGCTGCCATCCGCGATTCGCTCGGGCCAAAGGACAAGGTTATCTATCAATCCGAGCTTACAAGCCTCTACGGATTCGGTAACCGCCCGGTTCATAGCAAGGCAGAAGCCATGCCGATTATCGACTCGACTCTCGCGCCGACCGAACTTTCTCCGCTTGAGCTCGACTACCTTAAACTCATCGCCCTTGATGACACGCTACCCACCGATGAGCTCGCACGAATCTTGGGCACGACGCCCGATACTATCGCGACTATGCGTGAGTCATTTGAAAAGCGTGGCATCGTAGTCGGCACGCAGGACCGCCTTAACTACGACGGGTATTACTTCAAGGTTGTGGTGAACTCAGCGAGCCGCACGACCCCCGACGCTGCGGATGCGCTTTGGGAACGGCTTTGGGATGATCCTGCATGCATATACATGGCGAAAGGGAATGGGGTATACGACCTTGAATTTGAAGCAGTACTCCCGACCAAGAGGGCGATACTGAAGTATCTGGGAGCATTTTCCGATTACAAGACCGCCATTCTTACCGAGAACCTGTACACGAACCTCTACCCGCTCAGCAAAATGGCGAATTTGCTCGACATCGAGCATGCCTTCGCAAACCAAGAAGGGACCGTTATTGACTTTCGCACATCAAAGCTTTGGTATCTGCGCAGAAGTTCAGCCGACGCGTATTTAAACATATATAAGAATCGAGCCTATTTCGAGGCAATGGAAAAGGCCGAATTGGATTTGTTCGACCAAGTCTGTTCCTACGTGACAGAGAGTCACCCTGCATCCTCGTATAGCATTATAGATGTCGGTAGCGGCGACGGATTGAAGAGCCGAGTCTTTATCGAGAAGCTCGGGGAGCAACAAATAAAGGCATACTACCCGGTGGACATACAGCCTGTCGAACTCGCGGTGGCCATGAAGGCGCACGCTGCAGGCAGCTATGCAAAGCTCCCGACACTGCTGGATTTCGAAAACCTTGGGGCACGCTTCCCGCTGCACCTCGCGCCGCACGAACATCAGATCGCAGTCTTCTTCGGTGGCACGTACGGGAACTTCGATCATCACGCCATCAATGCGTATCTCGCTTCGATGCTTGACGAATCGAGTACAATCCTGGTCTCGATGCCCGTTCGCAGTACGGACAAAACCGACGAACAGATCACTGCATCGTATGCGAATCGTGAGACTGAGAATATGGCGTTCGGCCCGCTCGAGCAAGTGGGATTCTCTAAGGAATCGTTCGCTCGCAACCCACGCTTCCCAGAACTGTATATTCATACTCAGATTCAAGATGGCCGCAACGTGTGCTTTTTTGTGCTCGACAAGGACGTGACCATGGGCAATCGGACATTCCACGAAGGTACGACATTCAAGATGCTGAGCTCCTGGAAGCCGACGCTAGAGGAATTTCGTGCCGCTCTGGAGCTTGATTTTACCGTCGAACGCATGTTTTCCAATGAGGGAATGGCGATTGCCAGCATCGTGGCCAAAGCCGTATAGTGATGTACATGGTGAAGACCCGCATCGCCCCGAGCCCGACCGGCCGATTCCACATCGGCACGGCACGCACCGCGCTCGTAAACTACCTCTACGCCCGGCACGAGGGCGGCCAGTTCGTCATACGCATCGAGGACACGGACAAGGAGCGCAGCAAGGTCGAGTACGAGGCGGAGATTCTCGAAGGCCTGGCCTGGCTCGGGCTTGAGGCTGATGAGTTCGTGCGCCAGAGCGAGCGCGCGCCGCGACACACGGAACTCCTCGAGAAGCTCGTCGCTTCCGGGCACGCGTACGTTTCGAAGGAGGAAAGCAAGAACGAGGCAGGGAAGACCGTGGAGGTCGTGCGCCTCAAGAACCCCGGACGCTCCATCACCTTTCACGACGAGGTCCGTGGCGACATCACCTTCGACACGGGCGAACTCGGCGATTTTGTCATTGCACGTTCACTTACCGATCCTCTCTACCACTTCGCGGTCGTCGTCGATGACTGGGACGCCGGCATAACGCACGTCATCCGCGGGGAGGACCACATAAGCAATACGACGCGCCAGATACTCATCCAGGAGGCGCTCGGGGCGCCGCGCCCGGTCTACGCGCACCTGCCGCTCATCCTCGACGAGAAGCGCGCGAAGCTCTCAAAGCGGAACGGTGCTACCTCGGTCATGGACTACCGCGCCGAGGGCATCCTGCCCGAAGCTCTGGTGAACTATCTCGCGCTCCTCGGCTGGAGCCCCGGGAACGATCGCGAGGACTTCTCGCTCGCGGAGCTCGTCGACGCATTCTCGCTCGAGGGCATACAGAAGAGCAGCGGTTCGTGGGATCGCACGAAGCTCCTCTCGGTGAACCAGCGCTGGATGCGCAAACTGTCGGATGAAGACTACGCGCACCATGTGCACGAGCTCGGCGGCTTTGACCTCGAGACGCTCCACAGAGTCGTGCCTCTCCTCAGAGAGCGCGCGCATACGTTCCGGGAAGCGCACGACCTTCTCGGCTCTGAGCTACAATGTCTCTTCGAGAAGCCGCGTCTCGCTCTCACCGACCTCGTGAAGAAAGAGCCCGCCGAGCGCACGGGACTCACGCGCGCGTCGCTCGCTGCTGCTCTCGAGGTGCTGCGCACGCTCCCGGACCCGGTATCGTCCGAGTCCGCTAAGGACGCGCTCATGCCGCTCGCCGAGGCCGAAGAGGCAAAAGGGAAGGGCGGTCGCGGCGCGTTCCTCTGGCCGCTCCGCTACGCCCTCTCCGGGCAGGAGCGCTCGCCCGACCCGTTCACGCTCATAGCCATCCTCGGCATCCACGATAGCGAGGCGCGCATCCGCGAGGCCATGGGCATGCTCGCACACTAACCGCGCCGACCGCATTCCTATTTTTCCTATAAGGGTTTACAAGCCGCAGACGAATAATCTGTTTACGAGGCCGTTAGTGTGCGGGTATACTGGGTGCATGAGATTCGTGCGTTCTGTGCCGCTCATCCGATTGCTGCTAGTCACGGCGACCCTCCCCGTATTCGTCGCGCCCTTTACGGCATACGGGCAGACGGCGGGCAGCTTGCAGGCGCAGATAGACGCACAGAACCAGCAGGTCGCGCAGCTAAACGCGGAAATCGCGAAGTACGAAGCAGAAATACAGCAGGCCAATGCTGACAAGGCGACCCTGCAGAGCGCCATCAATTCGCTCAACCTAGAGAGGCAGAAGGTAGAAACCCAGATCGCTCAGACCCAGGCACAGATAAACTCGACGCAGCTTCAGATACGCCAGCTCGGCTCGAGCATTTCCGACACGGAGGACCAGATTACCGCAGACCAGGCAGCCATCGCCGAGGATATGCGCAGCATCCAGGCTGCCGACACGCAGCCGCTCATCGCCGAGCTCCTCTCGACTGATACGCTCTCGCAGGCCTGGACGGACGTGGACGCTGCTCGGCAGGTCCAGGTCGCCATACGCGCGCAGATCGGTACGCTCGCCGCGCATGAATCGCAGCTGAAAGCGACGCAGACTGCCTCGCAGCAGAAAAAGGACCAGCTCACCGCGCAGAAGCAGACGCTTTCCTCACAGCAGACGTCGCTCGCACAGACAAAGAACCAGAAGACCAAGCTGCTCGCCGAGACCAGTGCGAACGAGCAGCAGTACCAGAAATTGCTCGCACAGGCGAAGGCGGAGCTCGCGAGCTTCTCGACCTTCGCCGAGAACGCCGGCGGTTCCGGCATCCTGCCGCACAATGCTCCCTGCGACTCGTGGGGCTGCTACTACAACCAGCGCGACGCCGCCTGGGGGAATCTGCCGCTCAACGGTACCCAGTACCTCCTGAAGAGCGACGGCTGCCTCATTTCCTCCATGGCGATGGTGCTCACGCACTACGGGTACCGAGACGTGACGCCCGTCACCATTAACGCGAATCCTGCAAACTTCGCCGCATACTATCCCGCGTACCTTCTCATGACCATCTATGTCGACGGCATGACGGTCGCACGCAAGTCATCCTACATCGATGCGACCTTGGCGACGGGGAATCCGGTCATCGTCGGGCTGCGCGCGTATGGTGGCACCCACTTCGTGGTGCTCGTGTCTGGCGCGAGAGGGAAGTACCTGATGCGCGATCCCTACGTGCCGAACGGCGACGGAATCTCCTTCACATCACACTATTCGGTCGGCCAGATATTCGGCGTCTCGAAAGTCGTCATTGGCTCCTAGCTCTAACCGACGGGCACCACGCACTAGAGGCGGCGTCTCGGGCAGGAGAGCTCGTACCTATCGCAAATCTCGTCTCGGCGAGTTGACAGACAAAGGGAAGCCGTGGGGACCGGTAGGCGCGACGAGACTCCACATCGGTCCCCGTCCCAGCTCCGCCACGCATGCTATAGTTTTCCTATCGCCATGCTGAAGCTCATCTTTTGGACATTCATCCTGCTTCTCGCGCTCTCCTTTTTCGGTATCTCGATACAGAAGATAATCATGTCGCCCGCTGGCCAGGCGAATTTCGGCTTCATCCTGTACTGGATACTGTACGCCTGGCACTGGCTCGTGGCGTTTACGACCTCGCTCCTGCAGCCCGTACGCGCACTCACGGGCGTATGACGGCGCCGACTTTGCCGGTACGAGGCTTCTACCGGCACTATAAGCATGACCCGAACGGCATGCGGTTCAATTACACGTACGAGGTCACCGGAGTCGCTAGAAATACCGAGGACGAGTCGTTCTTGGTGCTCTATAGGCCTCTGTACGTGAGCGATTGGTTTGCGCCCGCAGATACCCAAGCGCGTCCGCTTGAAATGTTCCTGGGAACCGTAAGAAAAGATGGCTACGAAATCCCGCGATTTGAGCGCATTACCAAAGCCGAACTCGTTAAAGAGCTCGAATCAGTGCGTGACGAAATGTACGGAAAATAAAATTTGAACATCGGTAGCTCCTGGCGGTTCGATTTCGCGAACCATGACGAGCACACGAGGAAGGGTTCGCGCCTACGATTGTGCGTAGCTGCATTGCAGCGTTCGCACAATCGCGAATATCTTTTGCTGCGCTGATTACGCTCAGGCGTATTTGCGCAAAAGATATATTGTGCGCACTTTTATCCTAGGTACAGTGGACGCTTTAGAACATCCAGTACTCTCTCCCCCGCGGGCTCGTTGATGCGCACAGAGCCCTGCAAACATGCGGTTGCGGTAATCTATTTCATTCTCGTATCCGTACTGCAGTGCGCGAGGGCTGACATTTTTTTCTGACGAAGGGGAGAGAACGCGCGGGCAGGCAGAGAAGGGCGTCACGCCGCCCAGAGTGTCTATCCGCTCTTCCCTATTCCCCACTCCGGCCGCTAGCAGGAGACGTGCTCGGTGATGTACTCGAACGCTTCGTCGACGCTGTCGACGACGTGGTAGAGCTCGCGATCCTTCTCATCGATGGTCTTGTATTCGCCGGCCAGCTTCTCGTCGATGAAGGAGAGGAGCGGGGCCCAGTATGCCTTGTCGAAGAGTACGATGGGCACCGGGCGGATCTTGCCCGTCTGGACCAGGGTCACAATCTCAAAGAGCTCGTCGAACGTGCCGAATCCGCCCGGGAAGTAGACGTACACCTCAGAAGCATAGGTCAGCATGACCTTGCGCACGAAGAAATGATCGAACTCGAACTTGTCGGTCAGGTACGGGTTGTATCCCTGCTCGTGCGGCAGACGGATGTTGAGACCGACCGACGAGCCGCCCGCCTCGAACGCACCCTTGTTCGCGGCCTGCATGATGCCCGAGCTGCCCCCGGTGATGATCGCAAAGCCTTTTTTCGAGAGCTTCGCCGCGAGCTCCGTAGCCTCCTGGTAGACATCATCCTCGAGCGTGGCGCGAGCGCTACCGAAGAACGTCGCCGCGAGACTATAGCGCCGGATGAGGTCGAAGCCCTCGACGAACTCGGACATGATCTTGAACACGCGCCAGGACTCAATCTTGTTCGGCTTGCAGACGAGGAGCGGCTTGTCCTCGGGCATCGTGGCATGCCCCTCGTGTATGGCCGCGGCAAGGCGGTTCGCTGTATCGCGGGAAAGATCATCTCGCTTCATGCGTTGTATTGTAGCAAATCAAATACCGGGGCAATTCGCCGCCGGCGAATACCCTTGCGCAGCGGCGTCCGCGGGCGACTGGAACCAAATCCGGTTCGCCTCTGCGATGCGCGCGGCGCCTGCGCACCACGGCAGGTAGTACTTCGTGCCGCTCCGCGAGGCTACGAGTGCGCCCGCTGCACTCGTGGTCGCGAGGCCCGATCGGCACGCGGTGAGCCCGGTCCCCTGCCCTCGTGACGCGGCGGAGAGGTATCCGAGACCGAAGCTTGCGAGAGCCACGAGCACGAGGAGCAGAATCACGGCCGTATCTCGCGGTATTTTGGCAGCACGGGCCTTGTCCATGCACCAAGCGCGGCATTGCTTCACAAAAGAACTCATGCGAGCGAGCGCGGTCGGCCGTTGCGTACTAGATTTTTCATTCATAGTTGTCATGCAGTGCGGGACAGCAAAATGCAAGATGCCGCGCTTGGTGCCTGGGCTTGCACCAGGCGCGTACCTCTGCTATAGTCATTGGAAATCACTATACCACTATGGCATCAACGAAAGCCGGCGGATCAACCAGGAACCTGCGCGACAGCAACCCGAAATACCTCGGCGTGAAGCTTGCGGATGGCGCGAAGGCGCGTCCGGGCATGGTTATCGTGCGCCAGCGCGGCACGAAGATCGAGGCCGGTAAGAACGTGAAGGTCGGCCGCGACCACACGCTCTTCGCTACTGCCGAGGGCACGGTGTCCTTCTCGATGAAGCGCAAGAAGCAGTTCGACGGACGCACCGTCACGAAGAAGGTCGCGAGCGTCGCGTAACGAAGCGACAAGAGCGGAAACGAATGAACGGCGCTCACGCGCCGTTCATTCGTTTCCGGGTACGCTAGTTCTCGGAATGCGGCAATCGTGCCGCCCACCCTAGACCTTAGACCCGGAGGTTACGATGAACCGCACTGCCCTTTCCCTTGTGAGCGGCATGGTGCTGCTCCTCTTACTGCCGCGCGCGGCGCAGGCTGCGCTCGTAGCGATACGCGTGCCTATCGAAAACGCGCGTGTCGCCACGTGCGTGTCTCGCACGCTCGGCTCGCTCGGTTGGAAATCGGATGACCCGCGCACGCGGACCATCCGTCCCGGAACCGCGTTCGTAGTCTGCGGCCGGACGGTGCACATCACGGCGGGGTCAAGCCTGTGGACGAGTGCCGCGCAGGCACTCGCGCGTCAGGAACTGGCCCGTGAACTCGCCCCCGTCCTCTCCCCGATTGGCGCCGCACACGCTCCGGCCGCTCGCCGCACGCCGGCGGCCCCCGCGCGTGGCGCCATGCGTACGACGCCGCCCCTCGTCCGCCGCGCTGGAGCACCCGCTCCGCGCCTCGCCCGACTCATGCCGTTCATTGCGGGCGGCGTCATCCTGGCGCTCATGCTGCTCTGCGGCATCCTTGCCTTCCTGCTTTACCGCAGACGGAACGTATCGGGGGGCTCAGTATCAATAGAGCCGTCCCATGCTCCCGCTCCCCTGCCGGGCGCAGAAATAGTCGCGACGGTCGAACCGGGGTCGACCGTTGATCGCGTCGCACGATCGTTCACGGTGCGCGTTACCGACATCGGCTCGCCCGGGCGGCACACGCAGAACCGGAAGAAGGATGAACCCGTACGCTCGACGCTCTGGGGCTTCGGCCCATGGTCCTGGAACGCGGAGCAGCGCCGCTACGAAGGTGACCCCGTGAAGCTCGGTACGCTCGAACTTTCGCGGGACCACGGTTCAGTCGCACTCGACGCTTCCGGTATCACCCGGCAGCTCGCAGCAAGCGGGAAGCTCGGCACCGCAGTGCATGACTGGACCGAGGAGCACGGCATCCGCCTTGATCTTTCAGCTCCGCTGCGCATACGCCTGCACGATGCACTGGCACAAGCTGCAGAATCCATGCCCGTTCTCGCACCTGCGTAACAGCACACGGTACACGACCCACCGCGTTCAATGCCTCGAGCTAGGACGCGCACGGAAGATCATTCGCATGGCGAGACCATCGGACGATACGAAGAGACCGGCACCCGGTCTCTTCTTGCTTGTGCCCCGAGACGAAGTGACAGGGGGGGTGCACCCCGTGGTATGGATAGGGGTAGACAGCATGTTCATACAAATTGCAGAATCCGCACGCTAGGGTTAGCGCGGAACCGCGTCCTTTGAGGAGCGAACCGAAACCAAACCAAGGCAAAGCGAAAGAGAGGGACTACCATGTCTAGCACGCACCACCGAGTTGCCCCGCACGTCGGGGCGGATTACATGATTCTCGCAGTGTCTTCCGTCACCTTCGTCGCGCTCTCGGGGTTTTTCGTGGGCCATGGCGCGTGGTCGCTCACGACAGACATGTCGACTGAGCGTGCCGCAGCCCTCTTCACCACGGACCTCCTCGCCGGCATACTCGCGTTCGCGTTCGCACTGCACGTGCGCTACGCAGCGCGGAAGCGCTACACGAGAGGCGTCCGCGGAAAGGCGCTCCTCGAAGGCTTCCTGGCCGGGACGCGCGAGGATCCGCAACTACTTGCGGCGCTCCTCGCGAACACCGACTCGCCGGAGGCCGATGCGTTTCGCGAAGAGTTCAGCATCACGTTGCATACGCTCATGAGCACCCACACGAACGGGTCGGCCGCGCCGGCTCACCAAGGAGTCTGACATGTCCAAGGTGTTTTTCGGCGCGATGCTGATCGCGCTTGTATGGTCTGTGCCGTCTCTCGCACAGGGAACGGCGCTCGACACGGCAACGACCGCGTGCCTCGCGAACGTGCGCGCGCTCAACCATCACGTCACCGACATCGATGTCGTCCGGCCCGGCGAGAGGATTGCCGTGGCTCCGGGCAGGTTCTATCGCGTAGCATCGCTGCCCGTTTGGCGCCGCACCGTCTCGGGCATCTGCCGTATGGACGCGCGCATCGCACTTGCCTCCGGCACGCCCGCGGCGACGTCCACGCCGACCACAGAAACCGGACCGCCGCTAGCGATACCTGCGCTGCCGGAGACACCCCGGGTCGGGTTCGCGACAAAGAGTACGACACCAGCGTTACGTAAAGCGGTGCACGTTCAGGCTCGCGACGCGCGCGGCGGACAGAACGCCCCGCTCACCTGGCTCGCGGGTATCGTCGGCATGCTCTGCGTCGTGTTCGTTACCGCGTACCTCATGCATCTCCGCTCGGAACTCAAGTACTGGCGGCGCGCGCATGCACGCGTGTCGACGCCAACGGACCGTGAGGAGCGACTCCTGAAGCAGCTCGCGGAACTCGACAGCCGCTCCGATACGGATTCGGATGCGCTCATGACTGAGCTCCTCGCCCTCCGCGCCGGAGAGCAGCCGGAAGTCATACGGCTGCAGCGGGAGAACCACAGTCTGCGCGTGGCAAACGAAACGTTGCGCAACAAGCAGTACGCGGTGGAGTCGGTGCTGGGGGCAACCGCGCCCCTCGCACTCGGCACCATCGTGCGGCTCGGCTTCCCTACCCTGCGCGCGTCGGAGGACGCGGCAGCGGAAGCCGACCCGGACTACTTCATGCCGCCTGACGAGATCGGGTACGTTCCAGTCGATTTCGTGGTCGTCGACCACGTCATCCAACGGAAGGGCGCACATCGCGTCCTGCAGACGAAAGTACGCTGCCCGTGGCTGCCGGAAGCGAAGCCCGCAGAAGGGCTCGTGTTCCAGACGATCGACCTCGAAACCGGCGTGGCAAAGTTCTCGAAAGAGACGCTGCTGCGCGCGATGCAGAGGACGACCGAGGCACTCGCGTGGATCGAGGCACGGAAGATCCCGCTTGCCCTCGACACGACCCTCATGAGTGCGCGTCACGCGCGCCGCGGCGACGGCGTCCGGCTGGATATCATCCCGCCGAAAACCGAAACCGCTCCAGCAAATGCTGCCTAGCTCTTTCCGTTCCTCACGAGCGCATACGCGCAACCGGAGGCTCTAGTTTCCAGCACGACGTGCTACGGGACGACGGACGGAGTAGTCTGCACAGTAAAAAACGGGAGGCCGTCGAGCCTCCCGTTCTTCTTTTTAATTACGCCCGGTATGCCCCCCTACTCACCCTCGATGGTTACGGTGAATGCGCCGAACGAATCGCCGAGCGCGACCGGCACCTCGAACGTGCCGAGGTCCTTGAACGGCTTCTCGAGGCGGATGGCCTCTTCCGGGAGTTCCGCGAGCGCTGCGAGCTCCTTCGCGTCGAGCGCATCATAGAGGTGCCCCTGCTCGTTCGCTTTCTTCGTAACCGTGATGGCATTCTCCCCGAGGTACGCGAGACGCTCCGCGACGAGCTTCTCGCCCACCGCCGAGCGCGTCTTTACCTGCGCGCGGCGTAGCACGGCCTCCTTGCGTGCCGAAGCCGTCGCCGGGATGGCGAGCTTCTTCGGGATGAGGAAGTTGAGCGCATGCCCATCCTTCGTCTCGATCTCCTCGTGGGCACGGCCCATACCCTTCACGTCGCGTTGCAGTATCACTTTCATGGTAGCCCTATCCTACCTGCAGGCCCGAAAAATGGCAACTATGCGTGGTTTTAGCCGGTAGGCGAGCTGCCTAGGACCCGCTCGTAAGGAATTTCACGGCGCGCGCGTATTGCGGGTCTGCCGCGGTGTCGGGCGTAAAGGTGGGCGTCGAGGTCGCGATCGGAGAGACTACGTCAGGCGTGATGCCCTTTTCCATGATCCAGTGGCCATCCGGCGTCACCCAGCGCGCGACCGTGACTTTCAGCTCGCCGCCATCGATCGGAATGACCGTCTGCACCGAACCCTTGCCGAAGGACTGCGTGCCGATGATCGTAGCGACGTGGTGGTCCTGGAGAGCGCCCGCGAGGATTTCCGATGCGGACGCCGACCCGCCATCGATGAGGACGACTACCGCCGTGCCCTTCGGCAGGTCGTTGTAGCCGAGCGACGAATGCACCTGGTTCGGCTGCGTGCCGCCAAAGTCCTCGGTCACGATGGTGTCCCCTTTCGGCAGGAAATGGCTCGCGATGTCGACTGCTGCATCGAGGTACCCACCCGGGTTGCCGCGCAGGTCGATGACGAGCTTCTTCGCGCCGGACGCCTTGAAACGCGCCCACGCCTCGTCGAACAGGGTCGCGGAGTTCGCCGTGAACTCATAGAGCGCGATGTGGTACACGCCGGTCGCCGCGTCGTAGCCATCGTCGGTTTCCGGCACCTGGATGGTGTCGCGCACGATGCGGATGTCCTGGCGCACGCCCGCGCGCGCGATAGTGAGCGTCACCGCAGTGCCCTTCGGTCCGCGTATGAGCGAGACCGCCTGGTCGGTCGACATGCCGTCCGTGGGCTTCCCGTCGATCGCGAGTATCTGGTCGCCCGTCTTCACGCCCGCGGCCGCCGCGGGCGTGCCCTTCAGGGGCGCGACGACGGTGAGCACGCCGTTCTTCACATCTATCTCGATACCCACGCCCGCGAAGCTCCCCGCGATGCTCTCGTTAAACGACTTCGCCTCGGACGGCGGGAAGAACACCGTGAACGGATCGCCATACGACGCGGCGAGTCCCTGGATGGCGCCGTACACGCGATCCTGCACGGATGGCATCGTGGACGACGCGTGCGTGATGACGTAGTTGTCCTCTAGCGCGTTCCACGCCTTCCAGAAATCGGTGAGGTCCGCGTTCGCGTCGGGGGTCGCCGACAGGCCGTCGCCGAGGAACGGGACCTGCGAGACCGCGTTCGTCGAACCGTTCGACCCGAGCAAGAGCCCCCCGCCGAACGCGACCACGGCGACGAGCACCACGACGACACTCTGCGAGCCGAACCACCGCGCGCGCCACGCCTTTCGTCTATCATCCATAATCGCGCTCAGTGTAGCATATCGCGTGTGACACGCGTGCTATCCTGTACGCATGCTCTACCGCAGTAAGCACAGCGGCGGCGTGTGGATCGACCTTGAGCAGCCGTCGGAGGACGAGGTGCGCGCGGTCGCGAACGAGTTCGGTGTGAGCGAGCGCATCGTCGCCGAACTCATAACGCCTTCGCCGAGCTCTCTCGTTGCCGGCGAGGGCGACACGGCCTTTTCCATCCTTCACTTCCCTTCCCCGGGCCCGGAAGCAGGCACCGTGCGGAACCAAGAAATCGATTTCATCGTCGGCAAACGCTTCATCATCACGGTGCGCTACGAGGTGGTCGCGCCGCTCCATGCGATACGCAAGCTCCTCGAGGCCGAGGCGATCGTCGCGGGCCGGACTCCCTTCTCGACGGACATGCTCCTCGAGGTGCTCTTCGCGCACCTCTACGAGTCCGCGCGCGACCACACCCGCCACCTCGCGGACAAGCTCCTGCGCATCGAGCGCGCGATGTTCAGTGGGTCGGAGCGCATGAGCATCCGTGACATCTCGGACGTCTCCCGCGAATTCCTGCACCTTGAGGCGGCGCTCCGGAGCCAGGAGGAGCCGCTCGAGCGCTTCATGCGCACGCTCACCGAGCGCACCGCGTTCGGCCCGGGATTCTCTGAGCGCGCGCACCGCATCCTCTCGGACCGGCTGCAGGTCGCGCACTTCGTCGAGACGCACCGCGCGATGGCGAGCGAGCTCCGCGCGACCAACGCCGCGCTCCTCGAGTCGCGCCAGAATGATGTCATGCGGACGCTCACGGTCGCGAACTTCATCTTCCTGCCCCTCGAGCTCGTTGCGTTCGTGTTCGCCATGCACGCGAACGGCACACCGCTTACGGATACGCCGAACGCCTTCTGGATCATCATGACGTTCATGCTCCTCATCGTGGGCATCATGACGCTGTACTTCGCGAAGAAGCGCTGGATCTTCTAGCGCTCCCGCGGCAAAACCGATATCCTATTCCCATGCGCTGGCCGATTAGCTTCCCCTCGAAAACGCCGGCACCGACGCCCGCGCCCGCACCCCTCTTCCTCACGAACACGCTCTCCGGCAAGAAGGAGCTTTTCGTGCCGATACGCCGCGGCGAGGTGCTCCTCTACTCCTGTGGGCCGACGGTCTACGGCCCTGCGCACATCGGGAACCTCCGCGCGTACGTGTTCTCGGACACGCTCGCGCGCACGCTCCTCGCCGCCGGCTACCACGTGCGCCGCGTCATAAATATCACGGACGTCGGCCACCTCGTCGATGATGCCGAGGAAGGCGAAGACAAGATGGCCGTCGCCGCGAAGCGCGAACACGCCACGCCGGAAGCGATCGCAGACCGCTACGCGAAGCAGTTCCTCGGCGACCTCCGCGAGCTCGATATCGACACGGGCGCGATAACGTTCCCCCGCGCGACGCAGTACATCCGCGAGCAGATCGCGCTCGCCGAGACCCTCGAAGAGAAGGGCTTCGCCTATCGCACGCACGACGGGCTCTATTTCGATACGACGCGCTTCCCGGGGTACGGCAAGCTCGGCAATCTCGCAGGCGCGATCCTAAAGAGCGGTGCGCGCGTCGCGGTGGGAGACGAGAAGCGCAGTCCGATGGACTTCGCGCTCTGGCGGGCAGCCCACACGGGTGACCTCCAGCAGTGGGACAGCCCGTGGGGCAAGGGCAATCCGGGCTGGCACCTTGAGTGTTCCGCCATGAGCCGCGCCCTTCTAGGCCAGGAGATAGACATCCACACGGGCGGAGAGGATCACATTCAGATTCACCACAACAACGAGATCGCGCAGTCCGAGGCTGCGAGCGGCCGTACGTTCGTGCGCTACTGGATGCACGTCGCCTTCCTCACCATGAACGGCGAGAAGGCTGCGAAATCGCTCGGCAACGTCGTCTACCTCACGGAGCTCGTCGAGAAGGGGTTCCACCCGCTCTCGCTCCGCTACTTCTTCCTCCAGGCCCACTACCGCACGCCGCTCTCCTTCACCTGGGATGCGCTCGCAGCCGCACAAGGCGCACTCGAGCGCCTCTGGAAGAACGCGGCGGACGTGGCGAAGGAATCCGGGCGTGCGGCAGCGCCCTCGGAGGCGCGCGAGCGTTTCCTCGCCGCCATGCGGGACGACCTCGCGACCCCACAGGCCCTGGGCATCCTCTGGGACGCGCTCCGGAGCGACGAGTACGCGCCTGAGGAGAAATGGGGACTCCTCGAAGACGCGGAAGCGCACTTCGGACTCTCGCTCACCGAGCCGCCCCTCGAGGCTGCACTCCTCGTGGACGAGCTGCCCGAGGACATCCGGGACCTCGTCGAGCGCCGCGAAGCGGCGCGCGCACGGCGCGATTTCGAGTCCGCGGATAGCCTCCGCAAGGAACTCGAGGAGAGTGGATATCGTGTGGAAGACGGGGCCCATGGCCCTGTATTGACCAAGCGGGCATAGTGCTAGAATCGACGGGATGGCCTCAGACCCGACCCGTGTCCCCCCGCAATCGCTCGAATCCGAACGCGCCCTCCTCGGCGCGCTCCTCCTCAAACCCGACGCCATCCATGACGTCGCGGACTCCATTAAGCCCGACTCGTTCTACGCAGAGAAGCACCGCCTCATTTTCGCCGCGATGCGCGAGCTCGCCGACCGCGGCGAGCCGATCGACCAGCTCTCCCTCTCCGAGCGCCTGAAGAACCAGGGGCTCCTCGAGCGCACGGGCGGGCGAAGCTACCTCGCGGAGCTCGCGGCGGCCGCGCCTGCGCCCGGAAACTACGCTCACTACGCGGACCTCGTCGCGCAGAAATCGGTCATGCGCGCGCTCATCGACGCCGCGTACACGATAAACGAGAGCGCGTACGACGAGTCACGTGACACCATGGAGGTGCTCGACGAGGCGGAAAAATCAATCTATGCCATCGGTGACAATTCGTCCGTGCATAAGTTCACCGCCATCTCCGACAAGGTGCACGAGGCATGGGACCGCATTGAGGCCCTCGGGAAGCGGGAGGGCGGCATCCGCGGTGTTCCCTCGGGCTTTCCCGAGCTTGATACGCTCCTCTCCGGCTTCCACCCGTCGGACCTCGTCATTCTCGCGGCGCGCCCCTCGGTCGGTAAGACCTCGTTCGCGCTCGACATCGCGAGGAATGCGGCGGTCCGCCACAACGTGCCCGTCGGCATCTTCTCCCTCGAGATGAGCTCCGAGCAGATCATCGACCGCATGCTCGCCGCCGAATCGTTCGTGAACTCCTGGAAACTCCGCACCGGACAGGTGAATAGCGAAGAGGACTTTTCGCGCATCCGCGACGCTCTCGAGGCGCTTTCGCGCGCGCCCATCTTCATCGACGACAAGCCGGGTAACAACATCCTCGCCATGCGCGCGGTTGCGCGCCGCCTGAAGCGCGAGCGCGGTATCGGGCTCATCATCGTCGACTACCTGCAGCTCATGAGCCCGACGAACACCAAGGCGTCCGACTCGATGGTGCAGCAGGTCACCGAGATATCACGGTCCCTGAAGGGCCTCGCGCGCGAGCTCGAGGTGCCGGTCATCGCGCTCTCGCAGCTCTCGCGCGCCGTCGAGCAGCGCGGTGGCAAGCCGCGCCTTTCCGACCTCCGCGACTCGGGCTCCATCGAGCAGGATGCGGACGTCGTCATGTTCATCCACCGCGAGGACAAGGCGAACAAGGAGAGCGAGCGCACGGGCATCGCGGAAATACTCATCGAGAAGCACCGCAACGGCCCCACGGGCAAGGTCGACCTCTTCTTCGACGACAAGCGCACGAGCTTCCAGCCTCTCGACAAGGCCGGGTACGGCGACCTCGGCGACGCGTTCTAGCATGATGCGCTACACGCAGGCTGTCAGTTGGATCGGCTGGTACGGCGTCGTCGCGACCGTGCTCGCCTACGCGCTCGTCTCCGCGCTCGTCCTCCCGCCCACGAGCCTCCTCTACCAGGGACTCAATTTTATCGGAGCGGCAGGCGTGACGCTCGAGACCTGGGTCCGCCATGACTACCAGCCGTTCTGGCTGAACCTCATCTGGGCGCTCATCGCGCTCATCGCCATTATCAATATCCTCCGCGGCATGCACGCCGCCTAGATTCCTATGGCTCACGAGATAGAAACCAAAGTGCTCGACATCGACGCGGAGGCGCTCAAGTCCGCACTCAGTGCCGCCGGCGCTTCACCGGTGCAGGACACGCGGCTCGTCGTCGACTGGTACCGCGTCCGCGGCACAAAGCCCGGCGAGGACCCGTGGTACCTGCGCATCCGCTCGTACACGGACGGTACCCACGAGGTGACCTGGAAGGCGAAGTCGGACGTGGTCGGCATCGCGCGGAAGCACAAGGAGATAAACCTCACCGTGGACGATTCTGGAGCTATGGCCGACCTCTTCGAGGAGCTCGGGCTCGAATCGTATGCGCACCAGGAAAAGGACCGCGCCTCCTATACGCTCCGGGACTGGCGCTTCGACATCGATTCCTATCCTGGCATGCCGCCATACCTCGAGATTGAGGGCACGAGCGACGCGCACATCCGCGAGGCGCTCGCGCTCCTCGGGCTCGCGGGTAACCGCACCTCGTCGGAGGGCGAACGCGTGCTCATAGAGGACACGTACGGCCTCGACTGGTACGACATGCGCTTCTAGTATGGATAGGATAGACGAGCTGTCGACTGAATTTGCGAAGCTGCCAGGCATCGGGCCGCGGCAGGCGAAGCGCTTCGTCTTCCACCTTCTCGCCTCCCCTGCTGCGGACCGTACGCGACTCGCGGAACTCATCGCGAACCTTTCAAAAGACGTGCACCAGTGCCCCGAGTGCATGCGGTTCTTCAACGGAACGAGCGCGAAGGTTTGCAGCTACTGCTCAGACAGCCGCCGCGATGACACGCTCCTCATGGTGGTCGAAAAGGACCAGGACCTCGCGGCCGTCGAGCGCGCGGGCACCTACAAGGGCCGCTACTTCGTCCTCGGCGGCGTGCTCACGCTCTCCGGCAAGGGCGCCATCCGCGAGCGCGAGCTCGTCGCAGCCGTCGAAGCGCGTCTCGCGAAAGGGCTCGCGGAAATAGTCCTTGCACTCTCCGCGACCTCCGAGGGCGAACACACCGCAGACCGCGTCCGCGAGCTCCTCGCGCCGCTCCGCGACTCGGTGAGGCTTTCCGTGCTCGGCCGCGGTCTCTCGACCGGCAGCGAGCTCGAGTACTCCGACGCCGAGACCCTGCGCGCTGCACTCAGCAATCGCCATGAAGCATAGGCGCGCCGAGGAGCGGCTTGCGCACTTCAACTGCGCTGCCTGCGGCAAGTGGTGGAGCATCGCCGACGCGCCCGATGACAAGACCGACTGGCACTGCCCCTGGTGCGGCGTGCACGCATAAAAAAGCGCCCGCCGGATTGCTCCAGCGGGCCGTGCCAAGGGCACGAGTTCAACGTTTTTTGTCTTTTATGACCACCATCTTCCCGCGACCGGTTGACCGGCCGCCGGTGAGTTGGTCACCGATGTAGTAAGGAACCCACCACGCAAACAGAAGCGTCGTGGAGGCGAACAGGGTCCATACCAGCGATATAAAGCTGTCCGCGTACAGTTCTGACACGCCTTGCACCGACTTGAATGCGAGCAGAGCGGTCACGAGGACGCACGCGGCCGCTGCCGCGCGCGTGTCGCTGTCGCGACCGATGCCCTCGGACTTCCATCCGAGCAGACCGCCGGCAACTGCAGCGAACACCACGGCGCCTGCGGAGCCCCAGATGATCTGGCCGGCTGCCATTTCAGGTGTCATATCCTTTCTCCCCTTCTGCGGTCTCGAAAGACCTGGATTGAACTGGAAATATTCTGCACGAAAAGGGCCGCTTCGTCAAGCGACCCTTTTCGCCCTTCTATCTCTTTATACGAACGTCAGCGCCTTCCCTTTCGCTTTCGCACGGCCGGTGCGGCCGATGCGGTGCACGTAGTCCTCGTAGGTGCCCGGCAGGTCGTAGTTGATGACGTGCGACACTTCGGGAATATCGAGACCGCGCGCGGCGACGTCGGTGGCGACAAGCGCCTGTATGCGGCCGCGCTTGAACTCTTCAAGCGCACGGAGGCGTGCGCCGTAGGACTTATCGCCATGGATGGAGTCCGCGAAGACGCGGCTGCGCGAGAGCGACTTCGCGAGACGCTCGGCGCCGTGCTTCGTGCGGACGAAGATGAGCGTGCGGGTGAAGTCGCGATCCGAGAGGAGCTCAACGAGCTTCTCGAATTTGTCCGCGCCACCGATGCGCACGACATCCTGGTCGACATTCGCCGACGTGTCGCGCTTCTTGACCGAAATCGTAATCGGGTCGGTGAGGAAATCCTTCACGAGGCCCTCGACGTCCTTCCCCATGGTCGCGGAGAAGAACAGTGTGTGGCGCTTCGCGCGCATCTTGCCGAGGATGAAGCGCATGTCGTCGATGAAGCCCATGTCGAGCATGCGGTCCGCCTCGTCGAGCACCACGGTGCCGAAGCCCGATAGGTCGAGCGCCTTGCGCTCCATGAGGTCCTTCAGGCGCCCCGGCGTGCCGATGACGAACGCGGGATCCCACTTGAGCTGCTTTATCTGCGGCATGATGTTCGCGCCGCCCACGGCCACCATGCCGCGGAAGCCCATGCCCTTCGCGAAGCTCGCGAGCTCCTGCTCTATCTGAACCGCAAGCTCGCGCGTCGGCGCCATGATGAGTACGCGTTCCTCCGGGAAGAGCATCACCTTCTGGATGAGCGGGAGGAGGAAGGCCGCGGTCTTGCCGGAACCCGTCTCCGCGAGCCCGACGACATCCTTGCCCTCGAGTATCTCGCTGATGACCTGGTCCTGGATAGGCGTCGGGAGGTCGTAGCCCTTCTTCTCGATATTCTCCTTTAGCTTCGGGAGAAACGGGAAATCGCTGAAGCGATGCTTCGAGACGTACGGCGCCTCGGCCTCAGCGACCGTCGGCGCGCGGTTGATGAATTTCTGTATTTCCGACTCGGTCTCGCCGAAGGCGCGGAAACCGCCGCGCTGCGCACGGCGCGGGCCTGCCTGCGCAGGCAGGCGGCCGAAGCGGCCCCGGTCGCTAAACCCGCGACTCTGACCGCCACTGCGACTGCGGCTGCCCCGACCGCGCCCGCCGCTACGGCGGCCGCCCTCGGAACGCGCGACCGCAAGAAAGTCCTCCGGACGGAGATCGTCGGAGTGCCTGCGCCCGCTATGGTTTGCACTATTCGCACTAGAGGAACCCTGGTGGTTCCATCGTCCAATTTGCATGTGTGATGTTTACGACTCCGTGCGGAGTCCTGTGCGACGCACGATCCGCGTCGCTGACTAAGAGATGCTGTCGATCTTGATCTTCAGGATCGGCTGCTTGTGGCCGCGGCGCTTGTAGTACCGGCTCTTCGGCTTGTACTTCACCACCTCCACCTTCGGCGCACGGGTGACGGATTCGATGGTGCCCTTGACCTCCGCGCCCTTGATCGTAGGCGCGCCAATGGTCGTGTCCGAGCCGTTGTCGACGAGGAGAACCTCGTTGAAGGTCACGGCGTCGCCTTTCTTGTGCTCACCCGAGAGCTTCTCAATCGCTATAACGTCGCCCTTTTTGACGACGTACTGCTTCCCCCCGGTCTTTATTACGGCCACTTCCATAGTGGGATAACTATAGCAATTATGCCCTAAAAAGACAAGACCGCAGAAAGCGGTCCCTCCTGCGGCCTGTCGATACGTTAGATGGGTATGCCGCCCTTGGGACACCCGGCGATCAGATGGTCATCTGGGTCGCCGATGAGTTCGATCTTGCGGTACCACGTGAGCCAGCGGTCCACGATGGTTACCTCGATAAATCCGCTCGGAAGAACCCGATAGTTCGCGAACTTCTCGCAATACCGGCGCATTTCCCCATTATCGTAGATAACGAAGTCCTGGCCTGGCTTGAGAGCTTTCACGAACTCGAGTTCACGCGCGAGAACCGCGCGGGAAGCGGATGCCGAGACCGGTGCGAACACGCTAGCGAGCGTGGCGACCGCAAGAACGGCGGCGATTTTCCGATGCGTTACCATCAAAAAATATCCTTTCCTATGTATCGAGTCTGAGTTGACCCGGTTGCACCTTACCACGCTGAATTGCGTTCGTCAAGTATACGAAAAGGCCGCAGGGTTTCCCCCGCGGCCTGTTTCCGCACACCTTCGCGTGCGAGGAACTACTGTGCGTCCGCGTACCGCTCCTTGAGCACCTGCCACACCGTATTGGGGCGCACGTCGATTCCGGCGCGGACGAAGATTGGCTCTAGATTGGCCGCGTAAAGCCCGAGCACGACCCAGGGCTTGCCGGCGTGCTCGTTCAGCAGTCGCGCGAGCAACCGTGCGTCTGGCGTCGAGTCCTCTCCCACGGGGCGCCCTTCATTGCAGAAGCAGACGACCCCGAGCGCGGACAGGGTTGGAATCAAGCTGCTCGCCTCCGTTACGTTCGTCGCCGCATACATGAGGCACGTCATGCCGGGACACAGTGCAGCGAACTCGTCTCGCAACTTCTGCCTATAGTGCGGCAGCATTTGCGGCGAGGCACCGATAAAAAGGACGTAGGCATCGTTCTTTGATGCCCGTAATTCTTCCTCATTCATGCAGGCTTCTCCCTCTGTTGAATGGCGGAAATGCCGCCGCGCACTATACAACGGCGCAGCAGGCTACTCAAGCTCCGCGCTCGGCTTCTCGAGGAGCTCCGGCTCCGTGCCGTTCTTCTCCCCCGCGATGCGGTAGATGTCCTTGTCTATCTTGCCGAGCTCCTTGTAGGCGCTGTTGTAGTGTGAGACGGTGGTACCCAAGGAGGTGCCGAGCTTCTTGTAGAACTCCTCGTACTTGCCCATGTGCTTCCCGAGTTCCCCTACCCGCTTCTGGATTTCCTCGGCGCGCTTCTCGATTTCCATCGCTTTAAGCCCCTGCATGACCGTCTGCAGGTACGCGAGGAATGACGTCGGCGAGACGATGATGACCTTGTACTTCCCTGCCGCCCGCTGGATGAGGTTTTCGTCCTCGCCTCCCCCAACTTGGTTGGTGAGGAGGTCGTAGTAGATGGCCTCCGAGGGAATGAACATGAACGCGAAATCCATGGTCTTCTCCTCGGGCCGGATGTACTTGGCGGTCTCCTGGATGCGGAGCTTCAGGTCGTTCACGAACGCCTTCTCGAGTGCGGGCTTCTCGCTCTCAGGAGCGTTCACGAGCCGGTTGTAGTTCTCGAGGGAGAACTTCGAGTCGACCGGCACGACCTTGTCGTTCACGAAGACCGCCGCGTCCACGATTTCTCCGTTCTCGAACGGGTACTGAATCTGGTACATGCCGGGCGGCAGCACGTTCTTCAGCACCGTCTCGAGGTAGTACTCGCCGAGGATGCCGCGCTGCTTCGGGTTCTTCAGGATGTCCTGGAGGCCCTTCAGCTGCTCGGCGAAGCCTTGGGTCTGCCGACCAATCTCCTTCACGCTCGTCACCTCTTCCGTAATCTCCTTTATGAGCCGCGAGGACTCGGCAAACTGCCGATGCGCGTTCTCCTGCATCTGCTTCGAGCTCTCCGATACGCGCGCGTCGAGTGTCTTTGAGAGCTCCTGCATCTGCTGCTGGATGAGGAGGAGGCCGTCCGAAGGCGCCGCCTGCGACTCAGCTTCCGCATTCTGGCGCTTCAGCCAGCCGAAGATGATGGCGAGCCCGGCCGCCTGCACAATGACGAGCGCGGCGATGATGAGCAGGATTTCGAGCGGGGTCATGCCTAGTGGTAGTCGTAACGCTGTTTCCCGCCCAGCAATAGCTCTCGCGCTTTTGCCACGATTTCGGCAAGCTTAGTACTGTCGACAGTTTTTCGTGCTTCCTCGGCAAGCATGTTTAGGTCTTCATGCTCACTATTCGAATGCGCACCGGTCGGATCAACTTGTCCTCGTATACCTTCTATCTCTTTCAACACTTCATTCTGTGTCCACTCCACTTCAATCTTCGGGTCGTCGACTTGAGGCGGCTTATTTGCTGGGTTACCTTCCATATAGTTGTAGTATACTCCGCCCATGACCATCCACGAAACCCTGAAAAAGTCGATTCCGGACGCTATGCGCGCCAAGGACGAGGTGAAGCTTCGCACGCTCCGCTCCCTCGTGACCGCCATGACGAACGAGGCGGTAGCGATGAAACTCGGCCCCACGGGCATGCTTTCCGACGACGATGCGCTCACCGTCCTGAAGCGCGCCGCGAGCCAGCGCCGGGACTCCATCGAGCAGTTCAACGCGGGCGGCCGCCCGGAGCTCGCGGAGCCCGAAAAAGCCGAGCTCGCCATCATCGAGGCGTACCTCCCCGCCATGATGCCGCGCGAGGAAGTCGAGGCGGCAGTAAAAGCGAAAGCAGCGGAACTGGGTAGCTCGCAGAAATCTGACGCCGGCAAGCTCATCGGCGCTGTGATGCGCGACCTGAAAGGAAAGGCGGATGGCGCGGACGTCAAAGCGGCAGTGGACGCGTTGCTCGTCTAGGCTTTTCGTGACACAGTAATAACGGGTATAGCTAAGGAGGCTACGATGCCCCCACCGAAGACGCTTGATGAGCAGATTAAGAGCTTTGCGCGTTTGCGCGAAGCACAGAAGAAAAAGCAAGCCAGGTTCGGCACCAAGGTCGTGAGCACGACTACGCGCACGCTCTCCGAAGAGGAGGCGACACACGGTACCGCGCCGGCGACGACGTTCGAACAGACTGTTCAGGCCCACGCCCGCATTCGGGATAAAGCCGATAGGCACGCAGAGGCACAGAAGCAGCCCTACTGGACGCGCGAACCGCTCGATGGAGTCGACGATGCGTCCGGTAAATAAGGGGCGCCTCGCGCG
>JAKAMK010000004.1 GCA_021812925.1 bacterium
CTAATCTGGTACCATGCGCCCATGATTCTCACCTCGAAATCGCCGGATTTCTTTCCGGAGGCCGAGAACTTCCACAACGAATGCGGCGCGTACCAGCTGCAGGCGGCCATCCGCGCGTATAGCAACAAGATTCCGCCCGTCCCGCCGGTCTCGGAGCTGTATCACTCGGACAAGGACCGCGAGCGTGACTGGTCGCTGCCGTGGAACATGCCGAAGATCCTCGAGCGCTACGGCGTCCTCGCGAAGACGGGCTTCTGGGTCGCGCCGTCGTTCACGCCGAACGTCATCGGCAATCTTCGTGCGGACAAGCCCTCGCTCTTCGTCGTGAAGAGCATCCAGGGCCTCGGTCGTCTGCACTGGATGAGCGCCTGGGGATTCGACCCGTCCACGAGTGAGTTCCTCGTCTACGACTCGCAGATGCCGCAGAGCGACGCGCGCCACGGCAACACGCGCTACCACGCGAACCTCCTCACGCGCCACCTCCCGTGGCTCGGCACGTTCGGCGTGACCATTCTTGGACAATAAAAGGCTCGGATCACTCCGAGCCTTTTGTACTTGGCGGCACAATCCGACTATTCAGCCGACCTGCACGTCCGGCAGAACGACCGGAAGTTCGGCAGTGGCCGCGGCGATGGAACGCTGCACGAGCGCGTGCGCAAGGTCGTACTTCTTGAACTTGTACGCCACGCGCGCCTGCTGGCAGAGCTGCACGGCCATGCCATAGCGGTGGTTCTGCAGACGGAAGTCGTAGTGATTATCGAACATCCGCAAAAGTCCGAAAACCGCGAGCGAGACCAGGTAGTACGTCGTGCCGAATTCAGGAAAGGTGAGCCCGATTGTGAGCACGATTATCGGTGCGACGCCCGTGCCGAAGACGTTGATAACGGCATGCGCGATTCCGAACGCCTCGTATTTCCAGCGCACGACAAACATCTGCCGCTGGATTTCGAGCGCACCCGGCTCGTTCATGGTCTCGGCATCGTGCCAGTAGAAGTCGACGCGCTCGCCGTTCGGGCCGATACGGTACGTCTGCTGGAACATGAGGAGCAACACGCGCCTCAGTAGTGCTAAGAGGAACTTTCCACCCATGACTCTCTCCCGTAATTGCGTGGAAATGAACTGAGTTATTTATGCCACATAATAAGAGTCTATGCAAGTCCATACCCCCACGGCGATTCGCGAAAGCGAATCGCCGCTTTTCTTGGCCTGTGCATTTCCCCGTTTGCGCGGCGCGCACGGATGCTACAGTGCAGGTACGCTTGCTGCGCCGCGCATTTCTGCATAGCCGCTTCCTTCTCGAGCAGCGAGCGTGCAATATCCCGCTTGGCGTACTCGGGACCTTTGTGCGTTACGGCGCCCTTCACGAATGGACCTTCTGTTTATCGTAAACATACTCGCGCTCTTTCTCTCCCTATTCGTCATCGGGGCGGTACTTGGCGCCGCATTCTCGAAACCGTTCCGCAAGAAGCTGCTTGAACTCCTCCTCATACGGAAGCAGCTCCGGCTTTCGCGGGTCGCACAGAATCCCATCCTGCGGCCCGGCTCGTACCCGTGGACTGCGGAGGCGGTACTGAATCCGGCGGCCGCCGTACTCGGCGGCCGCACGCACCTCATCTATCGCGCCATCGGCGGCGACGGCGTCTCGCGCCTCGGCTACGCGTCATCCGAGGACGGCGTCCTCTTCGACGAGCGCCTCCCCCACCCGGTCTTCGAAGCGCGGTACCCGGGCGGCGTGCCGGAGTACGCGCGCCGCTACTCGCCGGTGCTCTATCCGTCGGGCGGTTCGTGGGGCGGCTGCGAGGACCCGCGCATGGTCGTCCTCGACGGCACCGTGTACGTCACCTTTAATATGTTCGAGAACTGGCAGCTGCGCGTCGGCGTCATCTGGATGAGCGAGGCGGATTTCCTCGCGAAGCGCTTCGGGCAGTGGCAGGGGCCGTACATCCTCTCGCACACCAATCGTGAGAAGAACTGGGTACTCTTCCCAGAAAAGATAGGAGGCAAGTTCGCGGTTCTGCACGGCATCATCGACAACGACGAGCACCGCGTGCGCATCGCGTACACGGACGACCTCCGCACGCTGCGGCAGCAGACGTTCGAGACTGTGGACCCGCAGCAGGTGCCGAACTCGCCCATCGCCTGGCACGTCCACGTGCGGAGCGCCGGACCGCCGCCACTCAAAACCGAGCGCGGCTGGCTCGTCTTCTACCACGCGCACGACGCAGCCGAAGGCGGCAAGTACAAGCTCGGCGCCATGCTCCTCGACCTCGAGAACCCGGAGCACATCATCACGCGCGCCATCGCGCCGGTGCTCACCCCGGACGCGCACTACGAGAACGACGGCAAGCCGGGCATCGTGTACGCCGCGGGCGCCGTCATCCGTGACGACACCATCTACGTATACTACGGCGGCGCGGACAAGGTCGTCTGTGTCGCCACCGCGCCCTTGCACCAGTTCCTCGACGCGCTTATCGAAGGCGAGCTCGTCGAACTCGTGTCGCAGGACACGCAGACGCAGTAAGGTACTATTCGGACATGTTCTCGTCGACGTTTCGGCAATTTTCAGCACTCCGCCCCCCGGTCCGCGCCCTTATCTTCTTGTTCTGGATTTATGATTTTACCGGTGGAATGGTCGGTGTCTTCACGCAGATATTCCTGTACCAGCGCTTCACGAGCCTAGAGCTCAACATCATCGCCACCATCGTGTTCTACACGGGCATAATGGTCGGGTTTGTTATCCCTGGGATACTTGCCACATTCTGGCAACTCAATATAAAAAAGGGGTTCGCCTGGAGCTTCCTCTTTCTAGGACTCTCGCTCCTATACCTCCTCTCTATAACTGACACGTGGCATGCCTACGTCGCCATGTTCTTCTGGGGATTTGGCCAAGGCGTGTTCTGGCTAACCGTCAACACCTTTGAACTTTCCGAGACCAAGAACGAGGAGCGCGATTTCTATGCTTCAGCGCTTAACGCAGGCACCCAAGTGCTCGGGCTCGCAGGACCAGCAGCTGCAACTGCTTTGCTTTGGATTTCGTCATCAGTATTGCATCTCGGGACGTACACGCTTCTCTTTACGGTTGCGCCCGCCATCTACCTACTCGGTTTCTTTTGCTTCTCGAGCATCGCCGACTACCGCCCACCGCGTATCCGCTGGGAAGACATTCACTACTATTTCACAGACCGCAAAAATCAGGCGGCTCAGCTCTATACGTTCGGCACCGGCATCCAACAGACACTCGGCATCATCATCATGCCGCTCGTGACGCTCGCCATACTCGGGACCGCACTTCGCGTTGGCGTATACAACACACTCTTCGCCATACTGTCCGCTCTGTGCGTTCTCGCGGTTGCGCGGTATCGTACACCGAAAAACCGCTTGCTCATTTATGGCATTACCGTCCTCGGTATCGCCGCCGCAGTGGTGTGGCTCGGCTACGCATTCACATTCTTAGCCCTCGCCATATATACGGTGGTCGACGCTACCCTTTCACCCGTCATGGGTGTCACGGCGCACGTGGTCGACTTGAGCGCAATGGAAGTCGGGCGCAGCGACACTGATTTTTATGCAACTATGATTTTGCGCGATTTCTTCTTGTGGGTCTGGCGAAGCGTCGGCGGACTCGTGCTCCTTGCGCTGGTCGCGCTTGCCGGCGGACTTGAAGCGCAATCGCTTTCGCTCGGGCTGTACGCGCTCGCAGTCGCGTTCGGCGTGACCTACTTCGGTGCATATCTCTTCACGCGACTGCACCATTCCGTAGTACTCTAGTCATAGCCATGTTCGTCATTCGCCGAGAACCGCATAACCCGATACTCTCGCCGCTGCGCGAGCGGCCGTGGGAGGCGCGCGCGACCTTCAACCCGTCGGTCGTGAAGACCGAGGACGGCCCCTCTGCAGGACTCGGGGCAGGCTGGCACCTGTGGTACCGCGCGCTCGGGAACGCGGACGTGCTCCAGTCGCCGCACCCGGGCCTCTCTTCAATCGGCCACGCGTTCTCCGAGGACGGCGTGCACTTCCACTCGCGCACGCAGGTACTCGCACCCGACGCGCCGTTCGACCAGTTTGGCTGCGAGGACCCGCGCGTCACGTACTTCGAGGGCAAGTACTACTGCTTCTACACGGCGCTCGGCGGTTACCCGTTCGGCCCGGGCAACATAAAGGTGGGCGTCGCGGTCGGCGACTCGCCCGAGCATTTCTCCGAACGGCACCTCGTGACGCCCTTCAATGCGAAAGCGGCAACCCTCTTCCCTGAGCGGGTCGACGGCGACGTGCTCCTCCTCCTCACCGCGCATACCGACTGGACCGAGGAGTACCCGCGCCCGACCATCGCGCTCGCACGCGCGAAGCGCGTCGAAGATTTCTACGACGAGAACTACTGGAACGCGTGGCACGCAGAACTGCCGAAGCACGCGATTCCCGACCTGCGCCGCACCGACCGTGACCACATCGAAGTAGGCGCGACGCCCATCCTCACTGAGAAAGGCTGGCTGCTCATCTATTCGTATATCACCGACTACTACGACGAGCACAGGCGCGTGTTCTCGGTTGAGGCGGCGCTCCTTGACCGGAACGACCCGCAGAAGCTCATCTCGCGCAGCTACCCGTTTCTGATTCCGCAGGAGATATACGAGGAGTATGGCTTTGTGCCGAACATCGTCTTCCCTTCGGGCGCGACCGTGGACGGCGACACGCTCGAGCTGTGGTATGGCGCGGCGGACACCGTCTGCGCAAAAGCATCCGTGCGGCTCGCAGATCTCCTCCGCCACCTCGACCCCGAGGGTCCGGCGCGCACCTTTACCCGCGAGAAAGAAAATCCGATACTCGTGCCCCACGGCACCGGGTTCGAGAGCCGCGACGTGTTCAACCCGGCGGCGGTGGACCTCGACGGGTCCGTGCACATCCTCTACCGCGCGATGGACGCGACAAACACATCAACGATCGGGCTCGCGAAGTCGAAAGATGGCGTGCATATCGACGAGCGCCTGCCCGAACCTATCTACGTGCCGCGCGCCGACTTCGAAAAGAAGAAAGGAGCGCCGGACGGCAACTCCGGTTGCGAAGACCCGCGCGCGGTCGTGATCGGCGACCGGCTCTACCTCACCTACACCGCATACGACGGCGTGCATGCGCCGCGCGGCGCGGTGTCCTCGATAGCGCTCGACGATTTCCGTGCGAAGCGTTTCGATGCGTGGAGCACGCCCGCGCTCCTCACGCCCGACAACATCGATGATAAGGACCTCGCGCTCCTGCCGGAAAAGATAGGCGGAAACTTTCTCCTCTATCACCGTATTAATAACCAGATCTGCGCGGATCTCCTGCCCGACCTCGAAGCCGGCAAGCGCATCTCGCGCTGCATCGAGATACTGCCGCCGCGGCACGGCATGTGGGACGGCGCGAAGGTCGGCGTCGCTGCACCGCCTATTAAGGTCGACGCGGGCTACCTCATGATCTACCACGGCGTCTCCGAGGGCGGCGCGACGTACCGCCTCGGCGCCATCCTCCTCGACCACGACGGTATCACGCTCCTCGCGCGTACCGCGGACCCTCTCTTTGAACCGATTGAGCCGTACGAAAAGACCGGCGACGTGCCGAACGTCGTCTTCGCCTGCGGCGCAGTCGTGCGCCCCTCGGCAACACTTGGGACAAGCGGCGACACGCTCTACCTCTACTACGGCGGCGGCGACCACGTCGTCGGCGTCGCAACCGCATCGCTCTCGCACATCGTGCGCGCACTCACATGAAATACTCTCTGCAGACGCCGCAGAAAACGACCGGGCCGTGCGATTTTGGAGGCTCTGCACAGCGCGACGGCGCGAGCAGGAGGAAATTCGCCAGCAGGCGAATATTCCGTACTCCAAAATCGCACGGGTCGGGCGTCTGCGGCGTTGGCGACTGCCTCGCATGACAACTATGCCAAAACTCATCGTCTTCGATCTCGATAACACGCTCGCGGAGAGCAAGGCGCCGCTTTCGCGCTCGATGGCACACCTCCTCGAGCGGCTCCTCGCGCGCACGAAAGTCGCGGTCATCTCGGGCGGCGCGCTCCCGCAGTTCATCTCGCAGGTGGTCGCGCGGCTCTCGCCGGACGCGGCGCTTGCACACCTCTACCTCCTCCCCACCTCCGGTGCGTCGCTCTACGAGTGGAAGCACGGCGCCTGGCAGAAGGTCTACGAGGAGCGCATTTCAGAAACGGACGCGGCGAAGATAGAGACCGCAATGAAGGAGGGCGCGAAGACGAGCGGCGTCATCGACTTCGACGAGCCGGCGTGGGGACCGCGCGTGGAGTACCGCGGTGGCCAGGTCTCCTACTCCGCGCTCGGGCAGGAGGCGCCCGTTGCCGAAAAGAAAGCCTGGGACCCGGACCACCGGAAGCGCCGCGCGCTGCGCGCGGCCATCGCGGCGGGACTCCCGCACGGGTACGTCGCGGCGATGGGCGGCTCGACGACCATCGACGTGACGAAGCGCGGCGTGAATAAGGCGTACGGCATTCACCAGCTCTCGGAACGCCTCCGCATCCCCGAGCGCGAGATGCTCTACGTGGGCGACGAGCTCATCGCGGGCGGCAACGACGAGATTGTCTTCACGACCGAGATCGAGACGAGGTCGGTCGCCTCGCCGACTGGCGCCGCGCGATTCATCGGACAACTCCTCGCGTAGCACGAGTTATGCACGCGCGCGGCTTCCGCTCGGGGCGCAATGCGTCATACTAAATACATATCCGTAACGTTTGTGTATGAATCATCACACGCTCCGCGAACTCGCTAAGCTCGGCACCGGCCTCGTGCTTGCCGACATTATCAGCGCGCTCTGGTTGAACGCCGCAGGACTCTTCCCCATGACCATCCTTGGCGTCACCTGGACCGCCACGGCCGTGCCATCCATCATCGTATTCGACACGGCGCTTCTTGTGCTCCTCGCGCACTACGGGTGGAACATGCGCATCCCCATCTCCTCGCCCTCTGAGCGCACGCTCCTCAACGTAGTCGGTCTCGTGTTCCTCATCGTCGCCTTGGCACACCTCACGCGTATCGCGTTCGGCGTGACCATCTTCCTTGGCGGCTTCGATATCCCGGTGTGGCTTTCCTGGGCGGGGGTCATCATTACTGGCTACCTCTCCTACGCGAGCTTCCACTTCGCGAGCATCCGTCGCCGCTAGCACATCGTGACGACCCCGACCACGACCATCGCCGCGGGCTCGCACGCGGTACCGATTACGCCGCCCACTGGTCTCACCGGAGCCGAAGTGCGGCAGCTTAAGAGCGAGTTCGGACCGAACGAGATAGCTGCGAAAAAGAAGAGCCCGCTCGAGAAATTCGCGCGCTGGTTCCTCTCCCCCATCCCGCTCATGCTCTTGGCCGCGGCGGCCCTTTCGTATTTCACGGGTAAACAAGCCGATGCCGGGCTCATCGCCTTCCTCCTCATTGCGAACTACGGCATTCAGGTATGGCACGAGCACAAAGCAAACCAGGCAGTCGCGAAGCTCGAGGGACACCTCGCGGCGATAGCGACGGTCATGCGCGATGGCTCCTGGCAGAAGATACCGGCACGCGAGGTAGTGCCGGGCGACCGGCTCGCGCTCCGCGTCGGCTCGCGCATCCCGGCGGATGCGACGCTCGTCTCTGCGACGAATTTCTCCGCGAACGAGTCGATGCTCACCGGCGAATCGCTGCCGAAGGACAAGGCGGCGGGCGATACGGTCTACTCGGCTGCGTTCGTTACGACGGGGGCCGCCGAAGCGGTCGTCACGAAGACCGGCAACCGCACGTACTTCGGCGCGGCCGTGAAAACCTTGGAGCTCGCGCGCAAACGGAGCGCCCTCGAGGCGGATATCCTCTCCATCTCAAAACTCCTCGCGGCCTTCTCGCTCGTCGCCATCGTCATCCTCACCGCCGTCCTCTTCCTCGACGGCGGGACGCTCACCGACCTTGCCTCGCTCGACATCTCGCTCCTCATCGCCGGCATCCCCGTCGCGCTTCCCACCGTGATGTCGCTCATCATTTCTGCCGGCGTACTCGAGCTCGCGAAGGGCGGCGCGGTCGTCCGCCGGCTGTCCGCGCTCGAGGACCTCGCAAACGTGAACCTCCTCCTTTCGGACAAGACCGGCACGCTCACCGAGAATAAGATTCGCGTCGCCTCCCTCGTGACGTTCGGCTCGTGGCAGGAGAACGACGCGCTTGCGCTCGCGGCGAGCGCCACCGACGCGGCCGAGACGAACCCGCTCGAAGGCGCCGTGCGCGATGCGGCTGCAGCCAGGAAGCTTCAGATGTTCGCGCAACAGTCACTCACCCCAGGCGACTCGGAACGCAAGCGCAGCACCGCGCTCATTGCGCACGGCGCCGACACCTGGACGCTCTCATTCGGCGCGCCCGCGACCGTTGCGGCGCTCTGCCGCTTCACGAATGACGCTACGGCGATATTTACGAAGGCGGTCGAGGACGCTGCCGAGCGCGGCGATCGTTCGCTCCTCCTCGCCGTGAACCGTTCGAGCAAGGACGAGCGCGGCATGGAGCCGGTCGCCATCCTTTTCCTTGCCGATACGCTGCGCGCCGACGCGCCCGGGACGGTCGACGCGATGCGGGCGCAGGGCATCCGCGTCGAGATGCTCACGGGCGACGGCATCGCCATCGCGCGTGAAGTCGCGAAAGAGCTGCACCTTGCGGGCGATATCTACCCTCGCACCGTGTTCGACGACGCACCGAAGCTCGCTCAGGTGCTGCCTGCCGCGGGCGGCTTCGCAGAGGTGCTCCCGAAGGACAAATACAGTGCGGTCGAAACCGCAAAGCATAGTTTCCGCGTCGCGGTCACGGGTGACGGCGCGAACGATATCCCGTCCGTCTCGGACGCGGACGTCGGCGTCGCGGTCGCGAACTCAGTGGATGCCCTGCGGGAGACCGCGGACATCGTTCTCCTCGCGAACGGGCTCGCGGTCATTGCGACAGCTATCCGCGAGGCGCGCATGGTCTTCATGCGCCTCTATCACTACTCGCTGTATCGCATCAGTGAGTCGACGCGCCTCATCGTCACCATTGCAGTCATCGGCGTCATCATGGGCAACTACCCGCTCACCCCGATACAGGTGCTGCTCCTCGCGTTCCTCAACGACGTGCCCATCGTCACGATCGCGTTCGATCGCGTGAAGATTCCGCGCGCGCCCGCAAACGTCAATTCGAAGCAGCGCGCGGCCACGAGCCTCTCGTTCGGCCTCGCAGGCATCTTGAACTCGCTCTTCATGCTCTACGTCGCCGTCGCCTTCCTGCATCTGCCCTGGCCCTGGATACAGACGCTTTTCTTCCTGAAGCTCGTTATCTCCGGACACATGCTCGTTTACGTCGCGCACACGGAGGACACGTGGTTCCGCTGGTTCCCGTCCTGGCAGATCATTTCCGCGGTGACCGCGACGCAGCTCCTCGCCACGGTCGCAGCCTTGGTCGGTTTCTTCACGACGCCGATACCGCTCTGGCTCGTGCTCTTCGTCTGGGTCTGGTCGTTCTTCTGGATGCAGATCACCTCGTTCTTCAAGATGCTCGCCGCACTGCCGTTTCAGGACACGCAGCGTGCTCTCCTCGGCTCGGCATAGACGCAATAAAACCCGCCTCCGGGTCTCGTATGACGGGTTTTATGGACATCAGTCCATGTTAGAAGTGGATTTGAAAAAGCGATTCGACGTAGGCCGACACGTAGCTCGCGGCAGAATATGCCAGGTAGAGCACGAGCCAAATCAGCGTGATGTAGGCCTGGATACGATACCAACTGGCAAGCGAACCCAGGAGCCCCATCACGCCCGATTCCGGCATTGCGGTCTGCCCGGACATTCTTGCGGGCTGCGTGCGACGCGACGAGTGCTTCCTCTTCATTCAATCCTCCAAGGATCAATTTCAGGTATATAATACACGTTTTACTTATTTTGTCAAGTCATGCGACGTAAAAAATAAGACCCGCCTCCGGGTCTCGTATGACGGGTCTCTGTCCTTATGTCATTTGCAGGGTTTCAACCGCAGAGTGCCATGCCGATAACGAGCGGGGCTAGACAGCAGGCTATGACAATTAGTCCATACCTCACATCCGGCGCCCCTTCGTTAAAGAGCCATGTCACAAAATTGCGCATAGTTTTCCTCCAAAAAAGATCAAAAGACACTAATAGTGTACACGTTTATACTCGTTTGTCAACTCTGTGAAAGCCGTACGAGGCGGATGACCTCGAACGAGTGCCGCGCGCGGAGCGCATGGAAAACGGGCGCGAGCTTGTCGCTCTTCTCTTCGTTGAGCGCTTCGCGTATCTCATCAACGTCGCCCTGTTTCGGCAGGAGGTGCGAGAAATCTGAAGACGCGAGCATGCCGAGCTCTTTGAGTTCCTCGAGGTGGTGCACGACGGTCGAGACCGCGAGCCCGCGGTCCTTCGCCGCGTCCCGGAGCGTCTTCGCATCGCGCACAGCCGAGAGCGTCTCTGCGAGCCGACCCGGCATACCCCCCGCGGCGGCTCTGCCGCCGCGGGGGGCCGCATTCCTCTTCCTGACACCTGACCCCTGATCACTGACACCCGCTTCCGGCCACGCTCCCCCTAACGCTTTCACGAACTGCTTCTGCATATCCTCGAGTTCGGTCGCGTGCATCGCAGCGAAAGTCTCACTTGCCGCCTCTGCCGCTTCGCGGAACGCGCGGTCCTGTTCGAGTATCTGCGGGTGCACCTCGAGCGCGCGCTGGTTCACCCCGAGGAGGTGTACACCCTCGAGCCGCCGCACGCGCGAGAGCGCCACGTACCCCTGCCCGTACTCGAAGGCGCGCGAGAGGTCGATGACCGCCTCATCCATGCTCATGCCCTGACTCTTGTGCACGGTCATCGCATAGGCGAGCCGCAGCGGCACCTGCGCGATAGAGGCCCGCACCTTCCCCTGCTCTTCCACCTGCCACTCCATCGGCTCGGCGACGACCGTCTTGCCCCGCCGCGTCTCGACGACCGGCAGCCCGCTCCCCTGCTCGAACGAGACCACCGTGCCCAGGGTCCCGTTTACGAACTTTCCCTGCGGCGAGTTCTTCGTGAACATGACGCGCGCGCCCTCCTTGAGTTCGAGCACCTCCGGCGAGAGGCAGCCGCGTTTCAATCCCTCGACAAGCGAATCACGCCCCGAGGTCGTCATGAGAAATTTCTTCGGCGAACCGGAGAGCGCCTCAAGCGCCGCAGCGTTCAGACGGTCGACGTCCGCGTTGTGCGAGTAGAGCTTCGGTGCGTCCGCGGGGAGCCCCGAGAGGTCCACGCGCCGCGTCATGAGCGATTCGTAGTGCGCCTCTTCCACTTCGCCCGTGCGGATAGCCGAGAGGATGCCGAGGAATCGGTCATCATCCTGGCGATGCTGCTCGGTGAGATAGCACGTGATCGGATTGAGCGCGTGCCACCCCGCAGATTCGAACGCAAACGCAGCATCGCGTCCGCGCGAGACCGGCGGCAGCTGGAAGAAGTCGCCCACGAGAATGACGGTCAGCCCGCCAAACGGTCGGTCGTCGCGCCGCACCTCGCGGCAGATGGCATCCGCCGCGTCAAAGGTGGATGCCGAGAGCATGGAAATCTCCTCGATGATGAGCACCTTCGCCTTCCCCACGCGGCGCGCGACCGCCTCCTTCCCCGCGATGCGGTCGATGTCCGCGGGAGTAAGCGAATCGCTCACCCCGATGCCGCTCCACGAGTGCAGCGTCATGCCGGAAACGTGCGTCGCCGCGATGCCGGTCGCCGCGGTCACCGACGGCTCGATACCGGACGCGCGCAGCCAGTCGACGAACGCGTTCACCGTGTGCGTCTTGCCGCTCCCCGGTTCGCCCGTGAGGAATACGTTCGCACCGGTCTTCAAGATGGACAGCGCCTCGCCCTGGGTCATACCCGACGATTGTACCGCACCTGCTCACGCGCCGTTCACGCGGACTACGCTTTACTCTCTCGAGACGCGCGTAGCGTCTTAGGGCAAGGCAACAAGGAGGTCCCATGCCAAAGACCGAGTTCGCCGGCGTCATCCGGTTCCCGCAACTCTTGGAACGCGTGCGGCGCGAGCGCGAGATCATCGCCTGGTTTTCCGAGACTGGCCGCGATATCACGGTCGCGGAGTTCGAGACGCTTCAGAGAGCGTATGGGAGCGCGCTTGAAATCGAGCACCGAGGGGGCAAACCGCTCCTACGGTACCGCTTCGTACCGCTGTCCTCGGACCACGCGCGCCGCGAAGCCTACCGCCTCCAAGACCTCATACGAAAGCAGCTCGGCCTCATGCTCATGCTGCAGCCGGAAGAGACACACCCGAACCGGACATAGAGCGCTAACAGTCTTGTTGCGCACCGCGATGCGGTGCGCTTTTTTGCGATAGCTACGGACCGACGACGAACGTGACCTTATCGAGAAGGACGTACTGCGGACACAGCTGTCCCGTCGCGCAGATGGCGCGACCCATAGCGGAGAGCGTCGTCGTGCCCGCCTCGGCCGCCTCATAGACGCCCTGGAAACCGTCGGCGGTTGTCGAGTTCGCGACGCGCGTGATGCCGCCCGGCGGCGCAAACGAAAGTGTCCACGTCTGGCTCGAGCCGAAGCGTATCGCGAACCGCTCATGGAGCGCGAGGTGGATGGTCGAGCCGTTACTCTGTGCATCCACGACCTTCATGTCGCCGACCCACGCGGGCAGCATGGGCGAACCCGAGGTCGAGGAGGTCGCTGTCGAGGTCGCGGCATCCGCGACGCAGGTGCCGCCCACGTCGGGCCGCCCCGGGGTGAGCACGCAGTGGTACCCCGTCGCGCAGGTGGGCGCATTCCGGATGAACCCTCCGCAGTGCGCGCCCGCGCGCCCGCCAGTCGATGCAGGCGGCGTGGACGACGCGGCTGGCACTACGAGCTGCGCCGCTTCCCACGCCGTGCCGAGCCAGAACGCGAGCACGAACGTGCCCACGAAGAGCACGACCGCCGCCAGTTTCGAATACCAGGTAACCCTATTCCATTCGATAGTCATACGTAACGATAGTAGCACGGCTCAGGCGTGACCATAGCGCGAGAATCATGAACGCAGCATGAAGCCGAGATGAAGAAAATATGAAGCAAACAGGCCGTAAAATCGATTGACGTGCGTGGTCCGTTCACCTACACTTCAGGCAGCTCGCGCTAACGAACTCTTCATCGAAATGCATACGCTTCTCTCTGCTCTCGGGCGCGCGCCTACTCGTACGCGCGCCTTCCTCGTGTCGCTCGCGATTCTCGCTGGCGTCCTCGCGCCCGCGCTCGCCTTCGCAAGTACCGCGGCGTCCGTGACGTCCCCATTCCTGTACACCTTTAACGCCTCCGGCACGCTTCCCGAATCGAGCCCCATGACGGAGAGCTGGAGCCCCTACTGGTGGGTGAACTCGGGCGCGTATCTCGTCATGCAGGACGGCCTCGGGAAAACCGTGCAAGGCGCACTGCCCACCCTCGACCCCTGGCGCGTGCTCTATGCGACCACCAACCCGCTCGATACCGGGGATGGATACTATCCACAGAACATCTTCCGCCTCGTCACGCGAAGCTCCTGGACGAACGACACGGAACAGATGCAGTTCAAAATCCAGCACACGAACCTTACGAATACGCCGAACCGCGGCGGCTATAGCGGTGTCCTGTTCTTCAGCCGCTACCAGGACGGCGGCAATCTCTACTACGCCGGCATCCGCCAGGACGGTACCGCAGTCATAAAGAAAAAGATCGGCGGCGTGTACTACACGATGGACCAGGAAGTGGTGTGGCCGGGCACCTACGACAAGTGGACGAACCCGACCCTAATCCCGCAGAAGCAATGGATGGATCTGAAGCTCGTCACTGAGAACGCGCCGGACGGCTCCGTCCTACTCACGCTCTACCTCGACCAGACCAACACCGGGAACTATGTCGAGGTCGCGCACGCGACCGACGTAAACGGCAAGTACGGCGGTACGCCGGTCATAGGAAACGCCGGGTACGCGGGCATCCGCACCGACTACGAGGATGTCTTCTTCAACGATTTCGAGGTGACCGCGCTCTAACACACTGCACTCCCGTCCTGGAAAGGTATGGGTACAGAATAGGGCTAAAGAACCGGCCGGCGCTCCACCTTCAGGCACCCTTCATGAGGGGTGCCCCATACTCGGACGCACTACCGCGCATGCAATCACGGTCGTTTGTAGACCCCAGCCTCCGTGAGCGGTAGTGCCTTGTGCGGCCGCCCCCGCGGCCGCACATTTTTTGGCCGCCGTTTTTGGGGAGGCCCCAATACGCGGCTTATATATGCTGTATTTTTACGGTAACCCTCGAGCATTTTGTAAAACCGCTTGACAAAAATAAGCCGTGGGTGTATCGTGGCCTCAGTCAATAAGGGATGCTTGAAAGGACAGGAAGTCAGCGAGCCGTCAAAAGCTCAACGACAACCGACCAATCAGGCGCATGTTCTTTAATGACCCAGATAGGAGTGGAAGCCAGATCGCATTTTTCTTCTGGCTTCAGGTAAAAAAGAGGTGCCGGCGTTGTGAATCAAGTAACATCGCATAAAGCACTTCCGCCAAACCGAGTCTCCGGACTTTGAATGGCTCATCAACACACCAATTCTGTAGAATACCCGCTGCGTTTCGAACTTCGGTTCGAAACAAAGCAACCGTCTGAGAGGATACAGTAGCCCTCCCCTCGACAAGGATGAAACACTCCAAGTCGCTGTACTGTAAAATCGAAAGACAAAAAAGTAGGTCCTAACTTCGGTTAGGGCTGAATTTTTTTATACGGGGAAAACTATGCTCCCTCTATGACGTCCGCGCGTATACTGAACGCATGACGGAATACGATCTCAAGAAAGAACTGGCGAGCGTCGTCTCGGGCGAGGTGGAGGACGACGACGCGACGCTTACGAAAGACAGTCGCGACACATCGCTCTTCTCCGTACGCCCGGAACTCGTGGTGTGCCCGAAGAACGCAGCGGACGTCGCCGCCACCGTAAAGGTGCTCCACGACGCGAAAGCCGCGGGCGCAGATGTCTGCCTCGCTGCGCGCGCGGCGGGCACGGACATGTCGGGCGGTCCGCTCACGAAAGGCGTCGTGCTCTCCTTTACGGAACACATGAACCGCGTGCTCGATGTCGAGAGAGGCTCGTCGGGCGACCCGGCCGTCTCCGGCCGCGCGACCACTGAGCCGGGCGTCTACTACCGCGACTTCGAGAAGGAGACGCTCAAGGAGAACCTCATCCTGCCCTCCTACCCCGCCTCGCGTGAGCTCTGCGCGATGGGCGGCGTCGTCGCGAATAATTCGGGCGGCGAGCGCACGCTCGAGTACGGCAAGACCGAGCGCTACATCGAATCGATGGACGTCGTGCTCTCGGACGGCTCGCAGGCGACCTTCAAGGCACTCTCGCCCGAGGAAGTTGAGGATAAGAAGAAGCTCACGACGCTCGAGGGTGCCATTTACCGCGAGATGGACGACCTCCTCACGAAGAACGCCGCGCTCATTGAGGCGCACAAGCCGAAGGTATCGAAGAACTCGGCCGGCTACGCGCTCTGGAACGTGCGCGACCCCCGCACCGGCGCGACGAACCTCGCGAAGCTCATCTGCGGGAGCCAGGGCACCCTCGCGCTCTGGACGAAGGCGACGCTCGCACTCGTCACGCCGAAAGAGCACCGTGCAATGCTCGTCGTCTTCCTCTTCGACCTCGGCATTTTGCCCGAAATCGTGAAGCGCATACTGCCCCTCAACCCCGAATCCTTCGAGAGCTACGACGACAAGACCTTCGAGCTCGCGGTGAAGTTCCTGCCGGACATGCTGAAACAGATGGGCTTTGCGAAGGCCGCGCGTCTCGGCATCGATTTCATCCCGGAAGCGGCAATGGTCGCCACGGGCGGCGTGCCGAAGCTCATCCTCATGGCTGAATTCGCGGAAGACACCATCGAGGAGGCGGACCGGAAGGCGGTCGCCGCGAAGGCGGCGCTCGAAGGCCTGCCCGTGCATATGAAGATAGAGAAGAACGAACGCGAGTCGGAAAAGTACTGGATCGTGCGGCGCGAGTCGTTCTCCTTGCTCCGCAAGAATCTCCACGGGCTCTACGCCTCGCCCTTCATCGACGACTTCGTCGTACCGCCCGCGTCGTACCCCGAGTTCCTGCCGAAACTGAACGCGCTCCTCGACGAGTACAAGAGCCACTTCATCTACACCATCGCCGGACACATCGGGAACGGCAATTTCCACATCATCCCGCTCATGGACCTCTCAAAAGAGGAAAACCGTGCGGTCATCCTCGAGCTCGCGCCGAAGGTATACGACTTAGTCATACAGGAGGGAGGCACGACGACCGGCGAGCACAATGACGGCATCATCCGCACGCCGTATCTCAGAGCCCTCTTCGGCCCCGAGATGTACGCGCTCTTCGAGCGCACGAAGAAGGCGTTCGACCCGCAGAACCTCCTCAATCCCGGCAAGAAAGTGGGCGGCACCTTCGACGACATCAAACGCGACATGATCCGGGGCGTGTAGCCTAGTTCACGGCAGCAGGTTCTGCCTGTAAACAAACCCGGGAAACGGGCGTAGTAAGGCTTGAAGCGCTATACTTCGAACGTCTAACTATTTACCCACTGCCCTAACCTTTTGGAATGACTCCCTCTCGCATCCTTGGTTCCGCCCGTACGGCGTGGCACGCGCTGCGCTCCCTCATGAAGCGCCACAAATTCGTTAGCGCGGTCGTCATCCTCCTCGTCCTCTACGGCGGCTATCAGGTCTACGCGGCGGCTACCGCGCCCTCGACCGCTACCCGCTACGTGACGACCACGGTCGCGACCGGCACCGTGGTAGCTACCATGACCGAGACCGGCCAGGTTTCGGCGTCGCAGCAGCTTTCGCTCGCGCCGAAAGCCTCGGGCACCGTCACCGCCGTGTACGTGCAGCCCGGACAGCACGTGTCCGCTGGCCAGGTGATCGCGCAGCTCGACGCGACGGACGCGGTCCAATCGCTCGAGAGCGCGAAGCTATCCTTAGCGAACGAGGAGCTTTCCTACGGCCAGACGACCGCAACCTCGACGCTCGCCCTAAACCTCCTCTCCGCCGAGAACGGGGTGACGAACGCCTCGACGTCGCTCCAAAAGTCGCACGACGCGTCATACGCGTCGCTCACCTCCGTGTATACGGATTTCTCGAACGTACTGAACGATCTCGACAGCGCGCTCTACGACCAGAACGTACCGGGCCGCTCGACGCAGGACAACATCGATGCTTTCGCGGACTCGGTCTCGCAGTACGACGACTCGGTAAACATCTACAAGACCTCCGCAGCGACTTCCTACACCGCTGCCGTCGCGGCCTACGACACCGCGCTCGCCGCGTACAAAGCGGTGCCGCTTACGGCAACCGACGACCAGCTCGTCACGCTCGCCGGACAGACGTATACCGCGGCACAGGCTATCGCCGAGGCGGTGAAGAACACGCACGATCTGTTCGACCGCGTGAATAGCGACTACACGCTCTACAATCTGAAGTCGAGCACGGTCCTCACGTCTCTCCTCAGCTCGACCGCGACCGACGCGACAACCGTAAACAACGACCTCTCGACGACCCTCACGGTGAAGTCGAACATCGTAACCGCTGAGCAGACACTCGCGGAGGCCGAGAACACGCTCGCGCAAACGGAGGGCGGCGCGAACGCACTCACCGTGCAGCAGGCGGCGCTCGCCCTCCAGCAGGCCGAGGATGCCGTCACGAACGCGGAGCAGACGGTCGCCGACTACACGGTCACCGCGCCGTTCTCGGGAACCGTCGCCTCGGTCGGCGTGAAGCGCTACGACCAGGCCTCTTCCGGCACGACGGTCGCAACCCTCGTCGCGAACGAGCAAACCGTCGATATCTCCGTGAACGAAGTCGACGCGGCGAAGCTCTCGGTCGGCCAGAAGGCGACCCTCACCTTCGACGCGCTCCCGAACGTGACCGTGGCCGGCACGGTCGCCTCGGTAGACACGCTCGGCACCGCGTCCGCAGGCGTCGTCTCCTACGACGCCGTCATCACATTCGATACCCCAAACAGCCAGGTCCTCCCAGGAATGAGCGCGACCGCCGATATCGTGACCGGCACCGCCACCGGCCTCGTCATTCCCTCGTCCGCAGTGAAGACGAGCGGCTCGCAGAGCTACGTCGAGCTCTTTAGCCCGCCGCTTGCGGGTGCGAGCGCGCCCACGGGCGCACCGAGCCCGACGCCGCCCGCGCGCGTGCCCGTCGTGACGGGACTCTCGGACGACACGAACGTCATCGTGACGAGCGGACTATCCCCGGGCGACCAGGTCGTCACGCAGACGGTCGCGGGCGCCTCGGCGCCGACCACCTCGAGCGGACCCTCGCTGTTCGGCGGAAACCGCACAGGCGGCGCGGTGCGCGTTGGCGGAGGCAACGCGGTCTTCCGCGGGCCTGGCGGATAGAACCTACCCAAAAAATAACCGTATGAAATCCAAAAAAAATCAGTGGCCGCTACGAACCGGATTTTCCGGCTGCGAGCAGCAACGGCTCGCGCTTAGCGTATCTCGATACGCTGCGCACTGCGCCGGCTACTCTCGCTCGGAAAATCCGGCTCTCGCACGGCCATTATTTTTTGGGTAGGTTCTCCATGATAGAGCTCAAGGACATCACGAAGACGTACGGGGACGGCCCCGAGGCGTACACGGCACTGAGAGGCGTATCCTTCTCTATCGAGGAGGGCGAGTTCGTCGCCATCATGGGTCCCTCAGGATCGGGAAAGTCGACCCTCATGCACATCATCGGATGCCTCGATACGCCGAGCGGGGGCACGTACGTGCTCGACGACCGGGACGTTTCCACCATGACCGATGACGAGCTTGCCGAGGTACGGAAGGACAAGATCGGCTTCGTGTTCCAGGCGTTCAACCTCCTCCCCCGCACCACCGTGCTGCGCAACGTGATGCTGCCCCTCATTTACGCGAACGTCGCTGAGGACGAGCGGCGCGCGCGCTCGCGCGACGCACTCCTCGCGAGCGGCCTGCCCGAGAGCCACTTCGCGCACCTGTCGAACCAGCTCTCGGGCGGCCAGATACAGCGCGTCGCCATCGCGCGCGCCCTCGTGAACGATCCCGCGCTCATCCTCGCGGACGAACCGACCGGGAACCTCGACTCGAAGACCTCGCTCATCGTGCTCGGCACCCTGCAGAAGCTCAACCGCGAGCATGGCCGCACTGTCGTCCTCATCACGCACGAGCCGGACATCGCGGAGCACGCCGATCGCATGATCCGTCTCAAGGACGGCTGCGTCATTGCCGACGAGAAGAATCCCGCGCCGCGCGACGCGACGCGAGAGACTGCGCTCTATGACGACGCGCAAACCACGTAAGGTTTGGCGCATGACTTTCGACAAATGACTTCTCCATGACCACCCCCGACCTTCTCGAAGAGACCTACGCCGCGCTTTCTGCGAACAAGGTGCGGAGCGGCCTCACCATACTCGGCATCGTCATCGGCATCGCCTCGGTCATCGCGCTCACCGCGATCGGCCAGGGCGCGCAGAACTCGATTACGAGCTCCATCAACTCGCTCGGCTCGAACCTCCTCATCGTCATGCCGTCGGCGCCGCGCCAGATAGGGTTCGGCGTCACGCAGGCGCGCGGCGGCGCGAAGACCCTCACGCCGGACGACGCGACCGCGATCGCTGCCGTTTCGAACGTCTCCGCGATTTCCGGCGAGTACGACAGCCGCTACCAGGTGGCGATCGCCGGCGCCAACACGAACGTCGGCGTGGACGGCGTCGCCGCGAGCTACGCGCAGATCCGCAGCCTCACGATGGCGCAGGGGGAGTTCATTTCGGACAGCCAATCCGCGTCGCTCGCGAAGGTCGCCGTCATCGGGCCCACGGTCGCCACCGACCTCTGGGGCGACTCGGCGACATCCACGAACCTGATCGGCGAGAAGATCCGCATCAATAACATCCAGTTCACGGTTGTGGGCGTGACCGCGAGCAAGGGCTCATCCGGCTTCGGCAACCAGGACGATGCGGTCTATGTCCCCTTGGGAACCGCGCTCCAGTACTTCGCCGGGCCCGAGAACCAGTTCCTCTCGACCATAGACATCGAGGCGACGAGCCAGGGAGCCATGACCCAGGTGCAGAACGACGTGACGAGCCTCCTCCTCGCGCGGCACAAGATTAGCGATCCGACGCTCGCGGACTTCACCATCCTCAACCAGCAGGACATCGTCTCGGCTGCGTCTTCGGTGACGAGCACGTTCACGACGCTCCTCGCTGCCGTCGCGGGCATCTCGCTCCTCGTGGGCGGCATCGGCATCATGAACATGATGCTCACGAACGTTACCGAGCGCATGCGCGAGATAGGCCTCCGGAAAGCCATCGGCGCGACGAAGCAAGACATTAACACCCAATTCCTCGCCGAGGCCATCGCACTCACCTTCCTCGGCGGCGGCATCGGCATCGTGCTCGGTTGGGGCGTCTCCTACGCGGTGTCGCTCACGGGCATCGTGCAGGCGCAGGTCACCTGGTCCTCGGTGCTGCTCGCGTTCGACGTCTCCGCAGCCATCGGCATCGTCTTCGGGTGGTACCCGGCGCGGCGCGCGGCGAGTCTTAATCCCATCGACGCGCTCCGGTACGAATGATGCCTGTGCGCGGCGCGTAGTAGTAGCAAATCAGTAACCATCACATGAACACCATGAACTTGAAGTTTCTCGTGACCGCTGTCGTCGCGCTCATCGTGGGCGTTGGCATCGGCTACCTCATCCCCCACCGCTCGACCGGCCCGCAGGGCGCAAACGCACAGGCAGGCTCCTTCTCGCGGGGCGGCACCTTCATGCTGCGCGGCGGCAACCAGGCGAACGGCGGCTTCCTCACCGGCACGGTCGCGAAGGCGGACTCGAGCAGCATCACGGTGAATACGCGCGACGGCTCTTCGCACGTCGTCCTCCTCACTCCCGATACGACCTACTCGAAGAGCGTCGCCGGGACGGCGAGGATCGTGACGGTCGGTTCGGACGTCATCGTCTCCGGTACGACCAACAGCGACGGCAGCGTCTCAGCGAACCTCGTACAGCTGCGGCCCGCGGGTGCGAACGGCCCCATGATTCCGGCACCTGCCCCGTAAACGCGGGGAAATACGCGGCCGGCGTTGCGCCGGCCGCGTATTTTTCGTATCCTCAACCCATGAAGCGCGCTCTCGCCATCATAATCGTCGCCCTCCTCGCCATCGGCATGGTCGCGATGCTCTTCCCCGCATTCGTTACTGGTACCCACTAGCCGTCAAGCGGTTTTCCACAGCCTAGCGCGGGACAGTTGCGTATTTGTTATATTTCTGTCATACTGCGACCACTCGCAGAGTATTCGAGCTTCGGCGCTACCGCTCCTGAGTGTTCAGTTTCAGCGAGGTTAACCGGTTCACCAAAACCACAATGGCAGATTCAGTTCAGGGGAACAAGCTCTACGTGGGCGGCATCCCCTACCGCTCGACGGAAGACGATCTCAAGAAGGCCTTCGAAGAGGCCGGCTCGGTCGCGTCCGTGAGCATCATTAGCGATCGCATGACGGGCCGCTCGCGCGGCTTCGGCTTCGTCGAGATGGCCTCTCCGGAGGAAGCTCAGGCGGCGATCGATCGTTGGGACGGCAAGGAGTTCGACGGCCGTACGCTCTCGGTCTCCTTCGCACGCCCGCAGGGCGATCGTCCTCCGCGCCGCGAAGGCGGTTTCGGCGGCGGCGATCGTGGTGGCTTCGGCGGCGGCTACGGCCGCGGCGGCTACTAGCAAACGAGCCGAGCGATGTACGTGCGTCTTCGTTCGTGCATCCGAGGCGAGTGCAGCTAGAAAGCTTTCCGAAGCGTATGGCTCGTAACGCTTTCTAATCCCTCGCATTACACGCGGAAACGGCTCGGCCAATATGGCCGGGCCGTTTTCGTATGTAGAAGAACTGAGCGTTACCAACGAGGCTGCTGTACGAGGACGTTCCGGTCCGGTTGATAGGACGACTTCGTGGCGATTCCCGTTCCGCGGCGTTCCTGCGGCGGCTGATACGCCTTGCGCGCATGCGCCTCACAGTACGGCGAGCCGTGCTCCGGCTTGCGTCCGCAGAAGTGGAACTCGTTCTCGGACGGGTCGCCGATGGGCCACCGGCACATACGGTCATTGATCGTAAGGATGGTAGCGAAGCTCCCGTCCTCGAGCACAACCGGAGGCTCTTCGACCACCAGCCGTGGCTCCTCCTTCGGCGGTTTCGCAAGCCGCTTCGGCGTACGAGCCGGCCATGAAGCGTGTCTGTTCACCGTATGCGGGCGTTCCGGAAGCCCGAGCCGGTGCACCTTGCTGATGACCGCGTTACGGGTCACGCCGCCGAGCACGCGCGCTATCTGGCTCCCCGAAAGTCCCTCAGTCCAGAGCGCTCTCACCTGCTCGACCCGCTCGTCAGTCCAAAAAGTCATTGGACATCTCCTCTAAAAAACGATCCCGAAAGAACTCGGGATCTGACCGTAGTAAAACACCGCGACGCGCCGAAACGGCGCGTCGCGGTGTTGATAGCCGTACGTTTGCGCAAAGCGCAAGTCTGTTTCGCTATCGCGGAAGCATTCCCTGGCACTCACGCTTCTTCTTCTCGGCGCTCCAACCGACCCAGTTCGTGAGGAGCATGAGGAACGAGCCAACGGAGGATAGCGCGAGCACGAGGATGGCATACCAGGCAACCGTAGGCGTCGCGAAGTAGAAAAAGACGACGACGAGCGCGAACCAGAGCCCGGTGCACCACGGGCAGTTCACGAGCGTCCCGAGGGAGCCGCGGAACGACTCCGGGTTCGGGTCCACGAACCAGTTCCTGATGAACGCGGTGACGGTGTCGTACGTAAAGAGCCGCACGAGTCGCATGATGGCGAGTGCCATGAGAATGAAATCGCCGACCGGCACGAATGCGGCCAGCTTCCCCGCCGCCGAGAGCCACAGGTACGCGGCGACCGCGAGCGCCGCATAGAACACGAGGAGCACCGTGTGCCAGAAATGGAGGCGCATATGCAGGAGTCTAGCATGTGGTAGCGTAGGGCGCATGGAACGCGACGAGCAGCGCCTCCTCAATGAGAAGT
>JAKAMK010000057.1 GCA_021812925.1 bacterium
GGAATCGGCGTCGCGCTCATGCTGAGTAGGTGCGGCGCGACGGCATCCTTGGTCACGAGCTTCTGGCGGTGCACGGTACCGAAGCGGTGCTGCTCGTCGATCACGGCGTAGGCCAGGTGCTTGAACTCGACCGACTTCTCGATGAGCGCATGCGTGCCGATGATTATGGGAATCGTGCCTTCGGCGACCCGCTTCTTGAAGGCGGCTTTCGATATCTTCGCTGATTCTTCGTATGGAATCTTCGAGGGGAACACGCGGCACTCGCTGCCGGTAATGAGCCCGATAGGAATCGGGTGGTCCTTGAAGTAGGAGACGAAGGTCGAGAAGTGCTGCTTCGCGAGAATCTCGGTGGGCACGAGGTACGCCACCTGGAGCGTGCCGGCGATGCGACCGGGCGGCGTCGAAGTCGCGACCAGGTACGCGGTCGCTGCCGCGACCGCGGTCTTGCCGCTCCCCACATCGCCCTCGAGGAGTCGCAGCATCGGGTGCGCTTTCTCGAAATCCGCAACGATGGTGTCGATCGCGCGCGTCTGCGCGCGCGTGGGCGGGAAGGGGAATGAGTCCACGAAGCTCGCGAGCGCGTTGCGGTCTACGGAAACGGGCAGCGCCTTCTCCTCGACGATTCTCTTGCGGCGCTCCTGCACGGCGAGCTGTAGCGCGAATATCTCTTCGAACGCGAACCGCTTCCGCGCCGCTTGTGCGTCCTCTATTCTGCGCGGCGCATGCACCCACACGAGCGCGGTCTGCAAAGTCGGGAGCTTGTAGCGCTCGAGTATGTCGGCAGGGATGGGGTCTTCGAGCAACTCGTGCGCGTGTGCTTCGAAGACCTTGCGCAGTGCATGGAAGAACCATAATGACGAGATGCCTTGGCTTTCGGGGTAGACGGGATAGAGCGTCTCCACACTTTCGCCCGAGGCCTCCGTAAATAAAGAGTCGTGCACGTCCTCCGGAGCGACCGCGCTGCGGTCGACGTCCGGATTCGCGATGTACGGCTTATCAGAGGAGCCCGTCACTTTTCCCGTAATCTTTACGACCTGGCCCTCGTGCAAGGTCTTCGCGATGTATGGCTGGTTGAACCAGCGCAGCTTGATACGGCCGGTCGAGTCCTCGAACCACGCCTCGGCCATGGGCCGGCGGCTCTTCCAGCTCTTCTTCGTCTCGGGTTTCGTGATAGTGCCCACGAGGGTGACGTCTGCGCCGGGAGCGATACCGGAGACCGTGCCTGCAGGACCCGCTGCCTCGTAGCGCGCGGGGAAGTGGTAGAGCAGGTCGCGTATGGTCGCGATGCCGAGCTTCCGGAGCGCCTTCCTCTGGTCGCTCTTCAGGCGCGTGAAATGGCGTTCGATAGCGTCGGAGGGATTCACGAGGACAGTATACGCACCGGAAAAAGAAAAGGCTCGCCGCGCGAGATGCGCAACGAGCCCTGCCAGTCAGAACACCGGCGTTAGTTTAGGTTGTAGGCGAGCACCCACGAATAGACGCTGCCGTTCAAGCGGTCGGCGGCTTCGTAGCGGTACCCGGGACCGTGCGCGGCGCTGCCACCGAGCCCGACCGAGACATAGCTGTAGTCGATGCCGGTTGCCCAGTGGCCGAAGGCGTAGAGCGCACGGGCGCCGAGGACGTAGCCGAGGCCGTTCTTGTCGACGGTGTAGCCCCAGCCTGAATTATCTGTGTAGGTCTGGGTGTCCGAAACCTGCAGATAGGCTGCTCCGGCGTCAGCGGCGACGAACAGGTGGTCGTGGAAGAATGCCGCGCCGACGAGCGCGCGGGCGGTTCCGATGAATCCGCCGGATGCGTCGTCATCTTGGTAGATGTCCGAGCCGCAGTACATGGCCGGACACGAAAGCGTTCTCGTCTTGCCGGAGAGGCCGGCGGCGCTGCCGAAGGACGCGAGTGCGCCAACGTGAACGCCAAAGAGGCTGTCGTCGGTGATGTACCCGACTTCGCCGCCGCCGACCAGGCCGGAGGCACCCATTTGGGCAGGCATAGCTCCGCCACCCTGGTGCGCAGTCACGGACCCGTAGCCGGCCGTGACTGCGACATAGGCGCCGGCGCTCGCTGCGCTCGCGCCGAACGCCAAGGCGATTGTGGCGGCAATTACCAAGAAAACTCTCTTCATTTCAATTCCCCTTTGTCCAGAAGCCCCATCCCACCGCGGGCGGGCCAACAGGATATGCATACATCATGATTTGAGTTATGTCAATAATGTGCGCATTTCCCGTTATCCACGGCGCGTAGTAGGAAGAAACCTATATACTACAGAGCCTATGAAGACCCCGGCGCAGATTATCACTGCCTATAAGAAGCAGGGCGCACGTATCGAGACGAAAGCGCGCACGAAGCTCGCCAAGTCGAGCGATTTCTCGCTCTGGTATACGCCCGGCGTGGGCGTGGCGTCGACGCACCTCGCAGCGCATCTGAAGGACGCGCGGAAGATGAGCGTGAAGCAGAACTCGGTCGCCATCGTCTCCGATGGCTCGGCCGTGCTCGGTCTCGGCAATATCGGGCCCTATGGCGCCTTGCCGGTCATGGAAGGGAAGGCGCTCATTTTCAAAGAGCTCGGCGGTGTGGACGCGTGGCCCCTCGTCCTCGACACGCAGGACCCGGAAGAGATCATCCGCACGGTGAAGGCCATCGCACCGAATTTCGGCGGCATAAACCTCGAAGACATAAAAGCGCCGGAGTGTTTCGAGATAGAACGGCGGCTCGTCGAGGAGCTCGACATCCCCGTCATGCATGACGACCAGCACGGCACGGCCATCGTCGTCCTCGCCGGGCTCATAAATGCGGCGAAGGTGGTGAAGAAGAATATGAAGAAGATGCGGGTCGTTATTTCCGGCGCCGGCGCAGCCGGCGCCGCTATCGCGCATCTCCTACTCGCTGCGGGCGTGGCCGACATCATCCTCGTCGACCGCACGGGCACAATAGTGAAAGGCCGGCCGGGTCTCTCGGGGCACAAGCTCGAGCTCGCGAAGCGCACTAACCCGCGCGGCGTCTCGGGCGGACTCGCCGATGCGCTTTGCGAAGCCGATGTCTTCGTGGGTGTCTCCGGCCGCGGGCTCCTCACGGAAGCGATGGTGGAAACGATGGCAAAGGGCTCAGTCGTCTTCGCCCTCGCGAACCCGATTCCTGAAATCCTGCCGGACGAGGCGAAAAAGGCGGGCGCGGCAGTAGTCGCGACCGGTCGCTCAGATTTCCCGAACCAGATAAACAACGCGCTCGTCTTCCCGGGCGTCTTCCGTGGCGCCCTCGACAAGGGCGTGAAGAAGATTACCGAGGCGACGAAGCTGCGCGCCGCGAGAGCACTCGCGGGCCTCGTCGCCAAACCGACCGCCGAGCGCATCGTGCCGGACTTGCTCGACAAGCGCGTCGTGAAGACAGTGGCAAAAGCGGTTCGGTAATCGCGCGCGTCGCGCTCGACCGTGCGCGCTGTCCGGAATCCGCTCGCGAGGCCAGTGTCGGTTTTGCGCAGCTCCGCAAGGCTGTCTTAAAACCGACACGCTTCGCTTCTTCCGGCCAGCATCGCCCGGCCGTGCCTCCAGCGCTAATCGCGCTGCACTGCTTCGCGCACCCGCTCAAACACGGTCGTGAACCAGGCGCGGTCTTTCGCGTCCTCGAGCGCCTCGGCGACTTCGCGCAATGGAATCCACGCCGCGTCGAGTATCTCGTTCCTGGGTTCCACCTCGACATCACGCGGGGCAGCGAAGAGATACATGTGGATGACCTTCAGCTCTTCCTCGTCGTACGTGCCATCCTTCCGGATAGCGGGACGCTCGTAGCTGCCGAGGTCGTCGAGGTACTCGAGCTCGGTGAGTGTCGTCTCCTCCTCTATCTCCCGGCGCGCTGCCTCTTCGGGCGTCTCGTCGGCCTCGAGGCCGCCTTTGGGGAAGAACCAGTCCGTCCCCGGACGGCTCTTCACCATGGCGATGCGGCCGTGCTCGTCTATGACGATGCCGCCCGCGCTTTCTCGTATGTTCCTTGCCATCGCGCGCATGATACAGGAATGCCTCCGTCTGTCTACGCGTCGATGCTCTATACTAGATGCACATGAAGCGCCGTCCTTTCGAACGAGGTCTCTACCACGCGCTCGTCACGTTTCCTGACGTCGTGTATCCGTTCCGCGTGCGCATACGCGGGCAATGGGTGCGTGGGCGTCGCGCGTATGACGCGGCACTCCGCAAAGCGTTCCGGCTCTATGGCGTGGGCCGCTACGGCTATAAGCTCTCGTTCTACCGCGGCTTCTTCCACCTCTTCGGTTCGCTCGCGATCATCTTTGCCGCCGCGTTCGTGTCGCAGTACTTCTTCGGGAGCGAAGTGGCGCTCTACCTCGTGCTTGCGCTCACGGTGCTCTTTATCTCGTTCCAGGAGTTCTACCTCCAGCGCCGTATCTACCGCCAGCTCTGGAAGAAGGGCATCGTGGACTGGTTTACGTGGACGTTACCCATCCTCGTCTACGTCTTCCCGCACATCCGCTGAAAGTCGCGAACCGCATCTCATCGATTTTCAGCGGATGTGTATCGTGGAGCGTCTTTTGGAGTATACTGAAAGCATATGTCTACAATCGCATGGATAGTGCTCATCATTATCGCCCTGCTCATAATCTGGGTAGTCGCGATGTACAACCGCCTCGTCTCGCTCATGAATCGCACGAAAGAAGCGTGGAGCGACATCCAGGTGCAACTGAAACGTCGCTACGACCTCATCCCGAACTTGGTCGAGACGGTGAAAGGCTACGCCGCGCATGAGAAGAACGTGCTTGAAGACGTGACGAATGCGCGCACGAAGGCCATGGGCGCCACTGCGCCGGCCGACAAGGCGCAGGCCGAGAACATGCTCTCGGGCGCGCTTAAGAGCCTCTTCGCGGTTGCGGAGAACTACCCGAACCTGAAAGCAAACGACAACTTCCTCGAGCTGCAGAGGGAACTGACGGATACCGAGGACAAGATCCAA
>JAKAMK010000005.1 GCA_021812925.1 bacterium
CCACGGCATAATTTGACGGTTATTTCGCCACCTGCTACAGTATGACGGTATCCGCATGAAGGAAGGAGAAGACGCAAAAACGGCGACCGGCATCGTCGAAGAGGTGCTGCCGAATTCGCTTTTTCGCGTGCGCCTTCCGGCGCCCGAGGGGGGCGCGGAGGTAGGCGAGCTCGTGCTCGCCTACCTCGCGGGTAAGATGCGGCTGCACCGCATCCGCGTGCTCGTCGGCGACTCGGTCGAGATGGTTCTCGATCCCTATGGCGGACGGGCGCGCATCGTGCGCCGCCTCTCATAACTAATCAATTCTTATCGATGAAAGTTCGTGCCTCTATTAAGAAGCAGCAGCCTGGTGATCAGATCGTCCGTCGCGGCGGTCGGCTCTACCGCATCAATAAGAAGAATCCCCGCCGCAAGGCGCGCCAGGGTTAGTCCCTCATTTGCGTAGTCCGTACTTACCCGTTTCCATTTTTCTAAATCTTACTCATATGCGTATCGCTGGCGTATCGCTCCCGGATAACAAGCAGCTCGTGTACACTCTGCCGCTCATCTTCGGCATCGGGCCGACGCGCGCGAAGGACATCCTCGCGAAGGCCGGCGTGCCGACCTCGAAGAAGGGCAGCGAGCTCTCGGCTGACGAGGAGCAGCAGATCCGCTCGCTCGCCGAGGCGTACACCATCGAGGGCGAGCTCCGCCGCGAGATAGGCCAGAACGTGAAGCGCTTGAAGGACATCCGCGCGACGCGCGGTATCCGCCACGAGCGCGGCCTGCCGGTGCGCAATCAGCGCACGAAGACGAACTCGCGCACGCGCCGCGGCAACGTGCGTAAGACGATGACCTCGGGCCGCCGTACGCTCGAGAAGACGTAAACCGATATTTTTGTAATTTAATCTTTAGTCATGGGAAAGAAACGCATCATCAAGAAGGGCGGCCGCGGGCTCGATCAGGGTCGGAAGGAGCGCGCGCTCGCGAAGGGTTCGAAGCGCCGTCTCGAGAAGGGCATCCTCCACGTCGAGGCTACCTTCAATAACACGAAGGCGGTGCTCACGGACGAGAAGGGCAACGCAGTCATCTCCTCGAGCGCCGGTGCGCTCGGCTTTTCGGGCGCCCGCAAGTCGACGCCGTACGCGGCAGCGAAAGTCGGCGAGCTCCTCGGCGAGAAGGGCATGATGATCGGCCTCAAGGAGGCGGCGGTCGTAGTGAGCGGCGTCGGCGCCGGCCGCGAGTCGGTCATCCGCGCGTTCTCGGGGAAGGGCGTGCAGATCCGCTCCATCAAGGACGCGACGCCGATCCCGCACAACGGCCCGCGCCCGCCTAAGCCGCGCCGCGTCTAGCCGTTGTATGTCTAATGCCTAGAGCCTAGTGCCTAATTTCTAGCTATGAAAACAGGACCCCGATACAAGATTGCCAAGCGCCTCGGCACCACCGTGTTCGAGAAGGCGCAGACGCAGAAGTTCGCACTCTCCGCGGAGCGCTCCGCGAAGAACAAGCGCGGCGGCCGCGGTCGTCGGAGCGAGTACGGCACCCAGATGCTCGAGAAGCAGAAGGTGCGTGTCACCTACGGCCTCCCCGAGAAGCAGTTCCGCAACTATGTGAACAAGGCGCTCGCGGCGCACTCCGCGCAGCCGACCGACCGTCTCCATGAGCTCCTCGAGATGCGCCTCGACAACGTCGCGTGGCGCCTCGGCCTCGCGCCGACCCGCCGCGCGGCGCGCCAGATGGTCGCGCACGGGCACGTGCTCGTGAACGGCAAGAAGGTCCGCGTCCCGTCGCACGCGCTCTCGGTGGGCGACCGCATCGCGGTGCGCGAGGGTTCGAAGGGCCACGGCACGCTGGTCGGCTTCTCGGACCGCTTTATGGAGCGCCCCCTTCCGTCCTGGCTTTCGTGGAACCCGAAGGCCATGGAGGGCGGCGTCTCCGAGCGGCCGACGGCGGCTTCGGCAGACCCGGCAGGCGACCTGTCGATGGTGCTCTCGTTTTACACGCGTTAGTTTAACCGATTGGTAATTACGATTGAGTTATGGAATACCACATCACGCTTCCGTCAAAGCCTCGCATCGTTTCCGAAGAGGGCATGCAGGGCGTTTATGAGATCGATTCGCTCTACCCGGGCTACGGACACACGCTCGGCAACAGCCTCCGCCGCATCATCCTGTCGTCGCTTCCGGGCGCGGCAGTGACGCAGGTGAAGGTTGACGGCGTGCCGCACGAGTTCGCCACGATGGATGGCGTCCGCGAGACCGTCATGGAGATGCTCCTCAACCTGAAGCGCGTGCACTTCGTGCTTCACGGCGATGAGCCGCAGACCATCGCCCTCTCCGCAAAGGGCTCGGGCGCGGTGACCGCGAAGGATTTCAAACTCCCGACGCAGGTCGAGATCACGAATCCGGATCAGCACATCGCAGACCTCTCGGGGAAGAGCTCGCTCGAGCTCGAGGCGACTATCGAGCGCGGCCTCGGCTACGTGCCGCGCGAGACGCTCACGAAGGAGAAGGTCGACATTGGCACCATCGCGCTCGACGCGACCTTCACCCCGATCCGCCGCGTGAACTACGAAGTGGAGAACATGCGCGTCGGGGATCGCACCGATTTCAATCGTCTGCGCATCCTCATCGAGACCAACGGGACGGTCGCGCCGCGCGAAGCGCTCGAGCAGTCCATCGAGACCATGATTCATCAGCTGAAGTCGATTATCGGCTTCCAGGAGACGGCGCCTGAGGCAGCGACTGGCGAGGAGGCTTCAGCATCGGCCGCTAGCGACGCAACGAAGATCAAAGTCGCGGACTTGAACCTCCCGACCCGCGTCGCCTCCTCGCTCGAGGATGCGGGCATCAAGAGCGCCGCTGGCCTCACGAGGAAGTCGGCCGAGCAGTTGAAGGAGCTCGACGGCATCGGCGACAAGGCGGTAGCAGAGATCGCAACGGCGCTCGCCGAGCACGGCCTCACGTTGAAGGATTAATAATTCGTTAGCACTAGTAGTATGAGCCAGCGCAGCAAAGCACCCGCATTCAATCGTCCCGCGAACCAGCGGCGTGCGCTCCTGCGCAGCCAGGCACGCTCGCTCATCCTCGAGGAGCGCATCTCGACCACTGAGGCGAAGGCGAAGGCCCTGCGCCCGTACGTGGAGCGCCTCGTGACCTACGGCAAGTCGAACACGCTCGCGGCGCGCCGTCTCGCGAAGACCCGCCTCGGCGACGATGCCGCGGTGAAGAAGCTTTTCGACACCATCGCGCCGCGCTACGCGGATCGGAAGGGCGGCTACACGCGCATCGTGAAGCGCACCCGCCGCGGTGCTTCGGACAGCCGAAAGCTTGCGTACATCGCATTCGTCTAGTAATACCAGAACCATGACCAGCGTTAAGAAAGTCCCGGAGCACACCACCTACACCATCGACGCCACGAGCCGCACGATCGGCCGCGTCGCGAGCGAGGCTGCGCACGCGCTCCTCGGCAAGCGCTCTGCGCTCGTCTCGAAGCACCGCACCCACCCTATTACGGTGGTCATCGAGAACGCGTCGAAACTCCACCTCCCCGAGCGCCGCGTGAAGGGCCGCGTCTACCAGCGCTACACTGGCCACCCGGGCGGCCAGCGCGAGACCCGCATGGACGTCATGATAGACAAGAAGGGCATCGAGGAGGTCGTCCGGAAGACGGTGGACGGCATGATCCCGCGCAACCGCCTCCGCGCGCTCCGCATGAAGAACCTCATCGTGAAGGCCTAACTAATGATTTTTGACTTATGACTTCCTCTTTCATCTCTGCAGTAGGCCGCCGGAAGACCGCCATCGCGTCGGTCCGCATGAGCGAGTCGTCGAAGAACGAGCTCACCATAAACGGTAAGAGCCCGAAGGACTTCTTCAAGACGGACGAGCGTGCACGCACGGCGCTCGAGGCGTTCACGACCGCTGAGGCGGGCAAGGACTACAAGGTTACCGCGCACGTCGAGGGCGGCGGCATCGCTGCGCAGGCGGAAGCGCTCCGCCACGCAATCGCACGCGCGCTCACGAAGGCTGAGCCGGCGACCCGCACGAAGCTGAAGGCTGCAGGCCTCATGACCCGCGACCCGCGCGCGAAGGAGCGCAAGAAGCCGGGTCTCGTGAAGGCCCGCAAGCGCAAGCAGTGGTCGAAGCGCTAATTGTATTGCGAAGCAATGGAGCCGCAAGGCTCCATTGCTTTTGACGCACGACCGTCTCTCGGGCAATATGTGGACATGAGAGACGACCTGCACGACGATGTCGAGTTCGAAGCCGAGAATAACGAGCCTCCGAAGGGAAGCGACGCGGAAAAGCGCGTCGCCAGACTGAAGAGCGAGCTTGAGGCCTGCCAGAAGGAGCGCCAGGAGTACATGGACGGCTGGCAGCGCGCGAAGGCTGACTACGTGAATGCGCTGAAGCGCTTCGACGAGGAGAAGAAGGCGGAGCGGCAGCGGGGCGTCGTGAAGGCTGCCGAGGCTTTGCTGCCGGCGTTCGACGCACTAGAGCGCGCGAAGGGCCATGGAGACATTCCCGAAGGCTTTGCGGGCATCGTGAAGCAGCTCGAGGCCGGCTTTACCTCGCTCGGGCTCGAGGCGTTCGGGGAAGCAGGGGAACCGTTTGACCCAGTGCGCCACGAAGCGCTCGGCCAGGATGCTGCGGAGTCGGCTGACCAGGATGACACCGTCTCCGCCGTACTCGAGCAGGGATGGCGGATCGGTCCCTCGACGGACTCGGGATCTTCGACCGTCATCCGCCCCGCAAAGGTCCGCGTATTCTCGCGCGACTAGACGCGAGGCATCTGCTTCTTGATACGCGGAAGCAGTTTTATTAGTATAGTGCTAGCGCCTAAAGCCTAGCGCCTAACTATCTGAAATTTCGTATGGCAAAGATTCTCGGTATCGACTTGGGCACGACCAACTCTGCGATGGCTATCGTGGAGGGCGGGGAACCGCGCGTTCTCGAGAACGCGGAGGGCGCGCGCACGACCCCGTCCATCGTCGCCGTCGGGAAGAACGGCGAGCGCATCGTCGGTACTCTCGCGAAGCGCCAGGCGGTCACGAACCCCACGAACACCATCTACCAGATCAAGCGCTTTATCGGCCACTCGTTCGACGAGCCGGAAGTGCAGAAGGACAAGGCGGCGGTGCCATTTGAGATGCGGAAAGCCGACAACGGCGGCATCGAGGTGAAGATGGGCCAAAAGTCCGGGCAAGATGCGTGGTACCGCCCGGAAGAGGTGTCTGCGATGATTCTCGGCAAGCTGAAGGCGGACGCCGAAGCGAAGCTCGGGGAGAAGATAACCGAGGCGGTCATCACCGTGCCCGCATACTTCAATGACGACCAGCGCTCGGCGACGAAGGCCGCAGGAGAGATTGCGGGACTTACCGTGAAGCGCATCATAAACGAGCCGACTGCGGCGGCGCTTGCGTACGGACTGAACAAGAAGAAAGAGGAGAAGATAGCGGTCTTCGACTTCGGCGGCGGTACCTTCGACATCTCCATTCTCGACGTCGGCGACGACACCATCGAGGTGAAGAGTACCGACGGCGACGCGCACCTGGGCGGCAAGGATATCGACCAGGCGATCATCGCGTGGCTCGCTGGCGAGTTCAAGAAACAGTCGGGCGTCGACGTCATGGGCGACCCGCTCGCGCGCCAGCGCCTCGACGAGGCGGCAGAGAAGGCGAAGATAGAGCTCTCTTCAGCAATGGAGACCGAGGTGAACATTCCGTTCATCACGTCGACGGATGCCGGCCCTCAGCACCTCCTCGTCACGATGAACCGCGCGAAGCTCGAGGAGCTCGCGCAGCCGTTCGTGACGCGCGCACTCGACATCACGAAGCGCGCGATGGATGCGTCGCCCTTCAAGGTCGGCGACATAAACGAGGTCATTCTCGTCGGCGGCCAGACACGCATGCCGGCCATCCAGAAGGCCGTGGAGCAGTTCTTCGGCAAGAAGCCGAACATGAGCGTGAACCCGGACGAGGTGGTCGCCATCGGCGCAGCAATCCAGGCGGGAATCCTCCAGGGCGACGTGAAGGACATCCTCCTCGTGGACGTCATCCCGCTCTCTCTCGCCATCGAGACCATGGGCGGCGTCGCGACAAAGCTTGTGGAGCGCAACACCGCGATTCCCACGAGTCGCTCGCAGACCTTCTCGACCGCCGCAGACAACCAGCCGTCGGTAGAGATTCACATCACGCAGGGCGAGCGCGCCATGAGCGCCGACAACAAGTCGCTCGGCAAGTTCATGCTCGACGGCATTCCGCCCGCGCCGCGCGGCATGCCGCAGGTGGAAGTTACTTTCGACGTGGATGCTTCCGGCATCCTCACCGTGAAGGCCAAGGAGAAGACGACCGGCAAGGAGCAGAGTATCCGCATCGAGGGCTCAACGGGCCTCTCGAAGGAAGACATCGAGAAGATGAAGGCGGACGCGGAGGCGAACGCGAGCGCCGACGAGAAGCGCAAGGAGCTCGTCGAAGCGAAGAACATCGCCGAGCAGGGCATTTATGCCGCCGAAAAAGCTATTAAGGAGAGCGGCGAGAAGGCGGGTCCGGAGGTCGTGAAGGACGTGCAGGACAAGATTACCGACCTGCGCACTGCCATGAACGGGGAAGACGCCGCTCGCATAAAGACGGCAACCGAGGCGCTCTCGGGCTCGCTCTCGAGGATAGGCGAAGCCATGATGAAGCAAGGAAGCGCGGAGACCCCGCCGCCCTCGGATGGCACTGCTCGCGGAGCCCAGGACGCCGACTTCAAAGAGAAACCGGACGAAACGCAGCCGGAGGCGTAAGCGCGGCCGAACACACAAGGACCCGCCCATGGCGGGTACTTGTGTGTTGACTACTTGGTGCCCGAGGGACTATAACGCTAGCGGCTACTCAGTTCTGGGAGGACACCATGAGCCAACGAATCGCGGCAATCGCCGCGTCGACCATCGCGGCCACTCTATCGGTCGGCGTTGTCATGTACTACGCTTTGCAGCATCCGGGCGCATCACGGCGTATTCTCCAAAAACCGTTGATAGAGCGTGCGCCGGAGACCGGGCCGCTCGTTCCGATCTGGCAGCGAAGGGTCCGCATACTCCTACTACCATCGCAGAGCGGGAAAGGACTCACAGCCGTGGCAATCGAGACACGCGAGGCGCACAAGGGTGGCAGGTTCAAGACGACTTTCAGCGCCTACGCCTACGGTTTCGATCTGAAGAACGGATCTGTAGGCACCGCCACATGCTACGTGCATCGCGGGTATGAGAAGACGCCAATCTGTCTCATAACGGACTGAATACGGGACCGGCATGTGCTCCATGCCGGTCCTGTCTTTGCATGCAAAAACGCGCGCGCGTATAATCGAAAACACACATGACGAAGGACTACTACAACGTGCTCGGCGTCGCGAAGGGCGCCACGCAGGACGACATCAAGAAGGCGTTCCGGAAACTCGCGCATAAGTTCCACCCCGACAAAGCCGGCGGCGACGAAGCGAAGTTCAAGGAGGTCTCGGAAGCGTACGCGGTCTTGGGCGACGAAAAGAAGCGCCGCGAGTACGACACGTACGGCCAGGCGTTCCCAGGCGGCGCAGGTCCGGGCGGTGCCGGCTTCCAGGGCGGCAACCCGTTTGGCGGATTCGATTTCAGTCAGTTCCAGCAGGGATTCGGCGGCGACGGCGTCGAGTTCGACTTCGGGGACCTCTTCGGCGACATTTTCGGCGGCCGCGGCGGCCGCCCGCGCGCGCCGAGGGGCCGCGACATTTCCATAGACATCGAGGTGCCGTTCAAGGACGCGATGTTCGGCACCGACCGCTCGGTGCTGATCTCGAAGGTCTCTGCATGCGAGCTCTGCAAGGGTACGGGGGCGAAGCCTGGCACCGAGCTCGAAACCTGCAAGACCTGCAACGGCACGGGGCAGGTGCACGAGGTGCGCCGCTCCATCCTTGGACAGTTCACGAGCGTGCGCCCCTGCACGGCCTGCCACGGCACGGGCAAGATTCCGAAGGAGAAGTGCGCTGAGTGCAAAGGGCACGGCGTCCGCAGAAAGGAAGAGGAAATCAAGATAAAGGTGCCTGCCGGCATCGAGAACGGCGAGATGATACGGCTCCCGGGTCAGGGCGAAGCCATCCAGGGCGGTACGCCGGGCGACCTCTACGTGAAGGTGCACGTGAAGCCGCACGCGGTCTTCCGCCGCGAGGGCGCGAACCTCGTCATGGTCCTCCCCGTGAAGCTGACCGACGCGCTCACGGGCACAACCGTCACTATCGACACGGTGGAAGGGAAGAAGCTTGAGGTGAAGATTCCGGTCATGAAGCGCGCCGAGGAACTTCTGCGCGTCCGCGGAAAGGGCGTCCCCGAGGGCTCCTCGCGAGGCGACCTCATCATCCGGCTCGAGGTAGCCATGCCCCAGAAAATCTCCGCGAAGGCAAAGAAAGCGATTGAGGATCTGAAGTCTGAAGGACTCTAAGCAGCCTAGGCAGATGGTCCTGGGCACGCACCCAATGCACAGCGGGCCGCTTTCAGGTATCGGCAATAGGCGATAAGCTATGCTTATGGCAGCCGCACTCTCGGCCGTGCAGGGCATCGCCCAGGTGAATACGCTCGCTACGAATACGGCGCTCACGCTATGGGCGTCGGTGGCGAGCTTCGTCGTGCTCATCGCGCTCATACTGTTCTTCATCGTCTTCGCGCGGTACGTGGGCCGCGGCCCCTACGTCGCGCTCATCCTCGGCCTCTACGCGGGCTACGCGGTCTACGACGCGTTCACGACGCCCTTCGGGCGGTACCTGCCGTCGGCTCCTGCGCTCACCGCCGTGCTCTCGCACGCTGCCGTGTACCTCGGCCTCGTCTTCGTCTTCTACCTCATCCTCCGCCGCGTCGTCGTGTCCGACTTCATTTACATCGGCCTTCTCGGCCTCTTCGTTATGTCGTTCGCTGCCTCCGCGTTCCTCATCGCGGTCGCATACCACGTCTTCTCGGTGACCGATGTGTACCATTTCAACGCATCCATCGCGCAGCTCTTTGCACCGAACCAGTACTTCTTCTGGTGGTTCATCGCGCCCGCGGTCAGTCTCTTCATCTTCGCGCGATAACGCAGCGTTCGCGATTACGCGCGGAGGCGGTATATACTGCGTACCATGGCCGAGCGCGAGAAGCAGACCTACACCTGGCAGCAAAAGAGAGCAGCGCTCGCGCGGCAGCTGAGTCCGTACCGCCGCACGCTCCTAGGCCTCTCAGTCCTCGAGATACTTCTCGCGCTCGCGAACGGCGTCATCCCGTACATCACGGGCAAGTTCATAGACGGCCTCATCACGCCGCGCTCCGTCCTTTTGCCCGTCCTCGGCACGCTTCCGCTCTGGGAGGCGCTCATCGGGCTCTGGGTCCTCATCCAGCTCTTTATCACGTTCGTGAACTTCTTTGCCGACCGTCGCACCCGGCGGCTCACCACCGAGCTCGAAGCCGGCTTTCAGGCACGCGCGTATGCGCACCTGCTCACGCTCCCGCTGCGCTTTTTCAAGACGACGCGCGTCGGTGAAATCACGGAAAATTTGTCCCGCGCCTCGTGGATGCTTTCCTCGCTTACGAACTCCATCATCTCGCTCGCGCCGCAGTTCCTCACCATCGTGGTCGGCATAGCGATAGCCTTTTTCATCCTGCCGCAGCTCGCCCTCGTGCTCCTCGCGGGCATCATCGCGTACGGCATCATGCTCATCCTCGTCCTGCCGACGACGGCGCGCCTCCAGAGCGAGGCGTTTGAGATCTGGAACCGGACCGCGGGCGACGCGCAGGACGCCTACGCGAACTTCCAGACCGTGAAGCAGTCAGGCGCCGAAGCGTACGAGACCGAGCACATCCGGCGAGGCTTCAACGAGCGCGCCGTGCCCATCTGGTACCAGCTTGAGCGCGCGTGGAGCACCATGACGTTCTCGCAGCAGCTCATCGTCATGCTCGCGCAGGCGACCATCTTCGTGCTTTCCGTGTACTTCATAGGAAAGGGGGCCATTTCGATCGGCGAACTCATCGCCTTCAATGCATACGCGGGCATGATCATCGGGCCGTTCGTCCAGCTCGGCAACCAGTGGCAGACGCTGCAGAACGGGCTCGTCGCCGTCGCGCGGAGCGAGCGTGTCTTCAGCGCAGAGCCGGAACGCTATGCGCCGCCCCACGCGCCATCGCTCGCTGACCTCCGCGGCGACGTCGGATTCTCGAACGTGCACTTCGCGTACGATGCGGGGCAGAACGAGGTGCTCCGCGGCATCACGTTCTCCGTGCATGCGGGGCAGACGGTCGCGCTCGTCGGCGAGACCGGCGTGGGGAAGTCCACGACCGCCGAGCTCGTTTCCGGCTACTATTTCCCGACTGAGGGCGCGGTGACCATCGATGGCCACGACGTGCGCACCCTGAACCTCCGCGAACTCCGTAGCCGCATCGCGGTCGTGCCGCAAGAGGTCGTCCTCTTCAACACGTCGGTGGCGGACAACATCCGCTACGGCCGTCCCGATGCATCCGACGACGAAGTGCGTGACGCGGCGAAGAAAGCGCACGCGGATGCCTTTATCGAGCGTTTCCCGAACGGCTATGCGCAGGAAGTGGGCGAGCGCGGCGTGAAGCTATCCGTAGGGCAGAAGCAACGCATCGCGATCGCGCGCGCGATGCTCCGCGACCCGCGCATCCTCATCCTCGACGAGCCGACCTCCGCGCTTGACGCAGAGACCGAGGCATTCATCACGGCCTCGCTCACGGAGCTCATGCGCGGGCGGACGACCTTCATCATCGCCCACCGCCTCTCGACCGTCCGCGAAGCCGACAAGATTGTGGTGCTCCGCGAGGGCAGGATAGTCGAGCAAGGCACCCACGACGAACTCATGCAGCTGCCGGGCGGCGCGTACCGCCGCCTCTACGAACTTCACATTGGACTCCACGAATAGTGTAGAATCAGGGCCATGAATCTCGCAGAAGACCTTTCCGCGCGCGGGCTCGTCGAGCAGAGCTCGGCGAGCCTCACCGAGATACTCGCGAAGCCGCGCACCGTGTACCTCGGCATCGACCCGACTGCGGACTCAGCGCACGTCGGACACCTCGTACCCATCCTCCTCATGAAGCGCCTCGGCGACGCTGGCCACAAGCTCATCTTCGTGGTCGGCGGCGGCACCGGCATGATCGGCGACCCGAAGGAGAAAGGCGAGCGCCCGCTCCTCGACGAGCGCACCATCGGGAAGAACAAGCGCGCGCTCGCGAAGCAGCTGAAGCAGCTCCTCGGCGGTGCGAAGTTCCGCATGGTCGACAATGCGGACTGGCTCATGAAGGTGCGCCTCGTGCCGTTCCTCCGCGACATCGGCAAGTACTTCACCGTGAACGACCTCGTGAAGCGCGACCTCATACGGAAGCGCCTCGAGACGCCGGACGAGAGCATCTCGTACACCGAGTTTACCTACGCGCTGCTTCAGGGCTACGACTTCCTCACGCTGAATGAGAAGTACGGCTGTGATGCGCAGATAGGCGCGTCCGACCAGTGGACGAACATCCTCTCGGGCGTAGACCTGATCCGCAAGAAGGCAGGGCGCGAAGCCTTCGCACTCACCGTCCCGCTCGTGACCGACTCGACCGGCAAGAAGTTCGGCAAGTCGGAGGGGAACGCCATCTGGCTCGACCCGAAGAAGACATCACCGTTCAAGTTCTACCAATTCTGGCTCAACCTGCCGGACGAGGGACTCGAGAAATACCTGAAGGTCTACACCTTCATGCCGGTCGTCGAGATAGAAGCGCTCGTGGAGCTCCACCGGCGGAACCCGGGCGATAGGCAGGCGCAAGAGACTCTCGCGCGGCTCGTGACGGAGCTCGTGCACGGGCCGGCTGCGGTCGCCGCCGCAGCGGCGGCGACCGATGCGCTCTTCGGCGAGACGCCCTTTCACAAGCTCTCGCGCGACGCGCGTGCGGTCGCGCTCGCCGAAGCGCCGTCGGTTTCACTCACGAAAGCAGAAACAGCATCTGGGAAACCGCTCGTCGACTGCCTCGTGCTCGGCGGCCTCGCCGCATCAAAGTCCGACGCGCGCCGGCTCATCGAAGGGAAGGCCATCAAGCTCTCCGGTCTCACGATCGAGAACCCTGACCAGAAAATATTCCTCGGCGACCTTTCGGACGGCGTCGCGCTCGTGCGGAAGGGGAAGCAGGGCGTCATGACGATCGTTTTGAAATAGAGCCTTCAGTGCGCTATACTAGCGGTATTGCGTCGGTGGTAGAGTGGTCAATTACAACAGGCTGTAAACCTGTCGCCTTCGGGCTACGTTGGTTCGAATCCAACCCGGCGCACTGTTGCGGTTCCTAGCAGGGGATAGGGTGCACGCAGTGCGAGAAAAGAGCCGGCTTTGCCGACTCTATTTCGTGGTATGGTGTGGACCATGAACGACCAGAAGCCTGTCCTCCTCACCGGACTCCAGCCCTCCGGCGACCTCCACATCGGCAACTACTTCGGCGCACTGAAGCCTTTTGTCGACCAGTACCGTGACTACCGGAGCTACCTCATGGTGGTGGACTACCACGCGCTCACCTCGCTCAAGGACCCAGAGGCACTCCGCCGGAATACGACCGAGGTCGTGAAGGACTACCTCGCCGCAGGCGTCGACCCGAAGCAGGCGACCATCTTCAAGCAGTCGACCGTGCCAGCGCATACCGAACTCGCGTGGATTTTCGACTGCCTCGTCACCGTGCCGTTCCTCATGCAGGGCCACGCCTACAAGGACAAGGTCGCGAAGGGGCTCGAGGCGAATGCAGGACTATTCACATATCCCATGCTCATGGCTGCGGACATCCTCCTTTACGACACCGACGTCGTGCCGGTGGGCGAGGACCAGCGCCAGCACATCGAGTACGCGCGAGAAGCAGCAGTGAAGTTCAACAACGCGTACGAGGCGCTCTTCAAGGAGCCGAAAGAGAAGATACTCACGGGCGTCGGCGTCGTGCCGGGCACCGACGGCAAGAAGATGAGTAAGAGCTACAAGAACACGATCCCGCTCTTCGGCTCGAAGGACGAGCTCACGCAGGCGGTCATGGGCATCGTGACGGACTCCTCCGGCGACCGTCCGGAAAATGTCTACGCCATCCACAAGCTCGTGCGTGACGAAGGCGAGCTCGAAGCGCTCTATGCGGAAAAGAAGGGGAAGTACAAGGATCTGAAGGAAGCACTCATCGAGGACCTCGACCGCTACCTCGCACCCATGCGCGAAAGGCGCGCGAGCATCTCGGACGCGGACGTCGCGGCAATTCTCGAAGACGGCGGTCGCGAGGCGCGCGCGGTTTCTGAAGCGAAGATGGAGCGCGTGCGCAAGGCAGTCGGCGTCGCCTGAAAGAAACTCCCGGCTCGTGCGTCTGGTTAGAATAGGCGGCCACATCACCCAGCCGGGAGTTCCTTCATGCCGGACTCGGGAAAAACGAGTGAACTGATTTCAGCAAGGCTACCTGAGCCCAAAGAGGATTCAGCAAAATCGACGGACCAGAAAGCGGCAAAGCCGTTCGATGCGTTCCGTATGATCGGGACCGAACCGTCGAAGCGACGGTTTATGGATCCTGGGTTCCCATTCTGACGTACTGACATGAACGCACCCGCAGCCCTTTCGGCTGCGGGTTCCGTTTTGCGCGGGTATTGATAATTTCTATATTTAATGTACTATACGTGCGGACTCGCAAACGCCAAGGAGGCAGACTATGCGACGGTTCCCACTCGCTGATTCTGCGGGGTTCCTATCCCCGCAGAACAAGCACATGGATATCCGGAAACCGAATCCGGATACCATCGACATCATCGGCAGTACGGGCGTGCCGCCGTTCCCGCAGTTTTATGCGGGAGATGCGGCGGTCGAGTACCAGCGGCAATTCAGCCGTACGGTGCTCGAGCTCGGCCTGCATGAGATACGCAAGCCGAGCGACGTGCTCCAGGAAGGCGTCGGAGTCGTGTTCTGCATGCAGCACACGCCAGCCGACATCACCCCCGAGCATCTGCGTCTGCTGTCTGCGTTCGGCGTGCGCTTCATGGCGCTCGCGTACGCAAAGGCAACGCCCTTTGGCGGCGGTTACCAGGAGGACGCGCCACTTACCCCGCGCGGCAAGGAGCTCCTCCTTGCACTGTATGGCTGGGGAATCACGGCGGACCTGTCTCACCTCGGGCCCCGCATGGCGCTCGACGTGCTCGAGTACACGTACGCGAAGCTGCCCGGTATGAAACCCATGCTGTCGCACTCCGCCTGTAGTGCCGTGCATCCGCACCCGCGTAACGCCTCGGACGAGGTACTGCGCGGGGTCGCGAACGCGGAGGGGTACGTGGGCATCCCCGTCCTCTCCCCGTTCCTCGGGCCGCAGGGCAGTGACCCGTTCGTGCAGCTGCGCGAACACCTCGCCCATGCAGCACGGATATGCGGGCCGGACTTGGTCGGCATCGGCTCCGATAGCCAGCACTTCGACATGACCATGGACGAAGAGCGGGCTATATTCGACTACATGTCGGAGCGCGTGCCGAACCACGACATGTACTGGCCCACGCGTCACGAGGCGATCGTGACGCGGGGGAGCTGGCTCATGCGGGTGCTCGATGATGCGCTCACGCCAGGTATAACTGAGCGCGGGCGCCGCCTCACGCTGGGAAGCAGCTATGCCTACTATCTGCTGCGCGCCCTCCCGTCGTGATGCACCTTCCCGGCCGGACCCCTCTGTGGGCCCGGCCGGCATTTTTTGTGGTATTTTAACGGCACTATGGAACGAACACTCATCGGGGAACTTGCGCAGAAGGCCGGCGACACGGTCTCCATTTCCGGGTGGGTCGACGTGCGCCGCGACCAGGGCAAGCTCGTGTTCTTCGACTTCCGCGACCGTTCGGGCTCGGTGCAAGGTGTCGTCCTTCCGGGCTCGCCCGCGATGGAGACGGCCAAAGAGTGTCGCAGCGAGTATGTGGTCCGCGTCGAGGGAACCGTGAATAAGCGCCCCGAGAAGAACGTGCAGGCGGGGAAGCAGAACGGCGACATCGAGCTCGAGGTGAAGGGCATCGAGATATTCTCGAAGGCGGACGGCTTGCCGTTTGACCGCGATGCCGAGCTAAACCTCGATACCTACCTCGACTTCCTCCCGCTCACCCTGCGCGGCGACAAGGAGCGGGCCGTGTTCAAGGTGCAGGCGGAAATCGCGAAGGCGTACCGCGCGTTCCTCGACAGCGAGGGCTTCACGGAATTCCAGTCACCGAAACTCATCGGTGACGACGCGGAGGGCGGCGCGAACGTCTTCGAGGTGCCGTACTTCTACGGCAAGAAGGCGCACCTCGGCACCTCGCCGCAGTTTTACAAGCAGATCATGGTCGGCGTCTTCGAGCGCGTCTACTCTATCGGCAACGTCTTCCGCGCGGAGAAGCACGCGACTTCGCGCCACCTGAACGAGTACACCTCGATGGACGCGGAGATGGGCTTCATCAAGGACCATCGCGATATCATGGCGCTCGAGACGCGCCTCATGCGCCATATAGCAGACCATCTCCATAAGACCTGCGCGGCCGAGTTCGCCCTCCACGGTGCGACGATTCCCGCCGTACCCGAAGAGATACCGAGCATGAAGCTACGCGAGGCACAGGAACTCATCTTCAAGGAGACGGGGGAGGACAAGCGCGGCGAGCCCGACCTCGAGCCCGAGGACGAGCGCTGGCTGTGCGAATGGGCAGCGCGCGAAAAGGGCAGCGACTACGTCTTCGTCACGCACTACCCGGTGTCGAAGCGCCCGATGTACACCTTTGAGGATCCCGAGGACAAGGGCTTCACGAACTCATTCGACCTCCTCTTCCGCGGCGTCGAGATTACGACCGGCGGCCAGCGACGCCACGACTACGAGTCGCTCGTCGAGGGCATCCGCGCGAAGGGACTCGACCCCGAGAAGTTCTCGTTCTACCTGCAAGCCTTCAAGTTCGGCATGCCGCCGCACGGCGGCTGGGGCATGGGCCTCGAGCGTCTCACCCAGAAGATGCTCGGTCTCGCGAACGTGAAGGAAGCGACTTTGTTCCCGCGCGATATCAACCGCATCGACATCCTCCTGCACAGCGCGGAGGAAGCTGCGCCCGAGGCATGAAGCTCTCGTTTTCCGCGAAGCCGCTCGATGACGCCCCGAAGGCATACACACGGGTCCGCCTGACCGAGGAGAAGCCGGGCACGTCACGTACGGTGCGCGAGAATGGTGTGACTACGCTCGAGGTCGGCGTCGGCCCATGGAAAGGCGTTGACCGCCGTAAATTCCAACTCGTCCCGCGGCGCGCGGTACTCGCGGCCCGCGCAGCAGGCGTGACCCGCATCGCGCTCGCCGTGCCGCGCTTCCCGCAGCTCGAGTCCGTGCCCGTCGCGGAGTGTGCCTCGCTTGTAGCCGAGAACCTCGAGCTCGCGAATTACGCGTTCCGCTCGTTCAAGTCGAAGCCCGACGAGGACACGCCAGCGCTTACCGAGGTCCTCCTCGCTGAGACGACGAAGGAAGCCGAGCGCGGATACCTACGCGGGCACACGATAGGGCAGGGCGTGAACGCCGCGCGAGAGCTTTCGAATACGCCCGGCGGCGACATGACGCCCACGAAGCTCGCCACAGCCGCCAAGGCGGCGGCAAAGGGCCTCCCGATAACCGTGCGGACGCTCCGCCGGAAGGAGCTCGAGCAGCTCGGCATGGGCGCACTCCTCGGCGTCGCGAAAGGCTCGAAGGAAGAGCCGACCTTCACGATACTCGAGTACAAGGGTGCGAAGGGGAAGCCTATCGTGCTCGCGGGGAAGGGCATCACCTTCGACACGGGCGGCCTCAACCTGAAGCCTTCGGCGCACATCTACGAGATGCACATGGACATGTCGGGCGCTGCAGCCGCGATTCACGCGACCGTGCTCGCCGCCAAGCTCAAGCTGCCGCAGCACGTCATCGCGCTCATCCCGAGCGCCGAGAACGCGACATCGGGCGAGAGCTATCGGCCCGGCGACATCCTGAAGTCACTTTCAGGCAAGACTATCGAGGTGTTGAACACCGATGCGGAGGGCCGCCTCGTCCTCGCCGATGCGCTCACCTACGCGAAGCGCTTCGACCCGGCGGTCGTCATCGATATCGCCACCTTGACCGGCGCATCGATGGTCGCGCTCGGCCTCCACGCGAGCGGACTTCTCACGAAGGACGACGCGCTCGCCGAGATGCTTCTTTCGAGCGGCGAGGCGAGCGGTGACTACCTGTGGCGGCTCCCGCTCTGGGACGAGTACGAGTCGATGGTGAAGAGCGACTTCGCGGACCTCGCGAACATCGCGCAGGGCGAATCGGCGAAGTACGGCGGCGCGACCGAAGGCGGCATCTTCCTCTGGCAGTTCGCGAAAGAGCTCGGCGTCCCCTGGGCGCACCTCGACATCGCGCCGCGCATGACGAGTAACAGCCAAGACCTCCTCGCAAAGGGCGCCTTGGGCGCACCGGTCCGGCTCCTGCTACACTGTATCGAGCAATGGAAACGGTAACGCCGTACACCGGATTTCAGATACACACCGAGTCATACCAGGGCCCGTTCGAGCTCGTGCTCGACCTCATCGAAGCGCGGAAGCTCCTCGTGAACGACCTCGCACTCGCGTCCATCACCGACGACTTCATCCAGCACGTGCGCGCACAGGAGACGTTCCCGGTCGAAGAGACGGCGAATTTCATACAGATAGCCGCAACCCTGCTCCTCATCAAGTCAAAGTCGCTCATACCGGACCTAACGCTCACTGACGACGAGAGTGCGGATGTGGACGACCTGAAGCGACGTCTTGAGGCGTACGAGAAGGTCCGTGATGCGGCGCGCGAGCTCGCGCGCATCTTCGGCCGCACACGGATGCTCGCGGCAGGGGAGAAGGCGCCGGAGCCGGTCTTCGCACCCTCACGTGACCTCTCAAAAGAAGCGCTCGCCGAGGCGCTCGCGCGCGTCCTCGCCGCGCGAGAGGCCGTCGAAGAGCTTCCCGAAGCGCGGGTGAAGCCGATGGTTTCTATCGAGGAAATGATGAACCGCCTCACCGACCGGGTGCAGCGCGCCATGACGCTCTCGTTCAAGGAATTCGCCGGCTCGGCGAAGGAGAAGGTCGAGGTCATCGTGTCCTTCCTCGCCCTCCTCGAACTCGTGAAGCAGGGGGCGGTCGCCGCGGAGCAGTTCGACCAATACGGCGATATCCGCATCAGTAACACCGCATCCACCGCCGTTCCGAAGTACGGGTAGACAGGTTTCAGGGGTTAGGGGTCGGGTGTCAGGGTCAGGCGGAAGGGGACAGTGCAAGGTGCTCCCCACAGCCTCTGCGTTGCCCTAGGGGGTCTGGGCGGCTAAAATAGGGAGGTGATTACGCCCCCCGCCGCGATCGAAGCACTCCTGTTCGCCTCCGGCGAGCCGCTTGAGAAGAAGCGGCTCGCTACGCTTCTCGGCGTGTCTACGGAGCAGCTCGCGACCGCGCTCACGGCACTTGCCGGCGACCTCGAGGGCCGCGGACTCGCGCTCATCGAGACCGAACACGAGGTCGAGCTCCGCACGAGTCCGGAGGCAGCGGAGCTCGTGCAGAAACTCCGCGAGAGCGAACTCTCGCGGGACCTCGGCAAGGCAAGCCTCGAGACGCTAGCGGTCGTCGCGTACCAGGACGGCGCCACGCGCGGCGAGGTGGACTGGGTGCGCGGCGTCAATTCCTCCGCGTCCTTGCGCACGCTCCTCCTACGCGGCCTCATTGAGGGTCACGAGGACCCGAGGGACAAACGCCGCATCCGCTACTCGCTCACCACCGAGGCGCTCGCGCACCTCGGCCTCTCGCGCACTGCCGACCTGCCGCGGCACGAGGAGCTTGCGCGCGGGGCAGGGGACGCTATCGCGCAGAGTGCGGCTGCCGACGCGCAAGCGCAGGCCGCGGAGGCCCCCTAGATCATGCAGATAGACGAACTCAAGCAGCTGGCTAGCCGTACCCGCGCGACGCGTGAAGCAGGCATTGCGCTCCTGCTCGCTTCCGTCGTGCTCGCACTCTTCCTGTTCATTCCGCTCGCGCCGGACCACGCTGCGAGCGAGCCGGCGGCGGTCGTGCTCGCTTCGACCACGCCCGACTCAGCGTTCGCGAACGTCCCCATAGAAGCGAAGGCCGCCATCGTATACGACCTCGCGACGAGGCAGGTCCTCTACGCGAAGAATGCGGATGCTCAGCTGCCGCTCGCGTCACTCACGAAGCTCCTCACCATGTACGCGGCGTTCTCGGAGCTTTCGCCGTCGACCACTATCACGATCCCCGCCGACGTGATGGGACTCTCCGCGCCGCACGCGTTTATGCCGGGGCAGCAGTTCGCGCTCGGCGACCTCGCACGCATCACGCTCACCGCATCCCTGAACGACGGAGCGGCCGCCATCGCCGAGGCGGTTGCCGCGCAGGAGGGAACCTCAATCCACGACGCTCTCGCAGGCGCGGCGCAGTCGCTCGGGCTCACGGAAACCTATGCGGTGAACGGCAACGGCCTCGACATGAATACCGCCATCTCGGGCGGGTACGGCTCACCGCACGACATCGCGATACTCGCAGGTGCGCTCGTCGCGAAAGCACCTGAGGTCGCCGCAGCGACGACGCACCCGACCGCTTCCGCCGACGATACGGCTGGGCAGTCCTTTACCGTGAAGAACACCGACCCGGTGGTCGCGAACCTCCCGCACCTGCTCCTCTCGAAGACCGGATACACCGATCTCGCGGACGGCAACCTCGCGCTCGTATTCGACGTCGGCATCGGGCACCCGGTCGCAGTCATCGTGCTCGGCTCGAGCCAGGAGGCCCGATTCACCGACGGCCAGGCGCTCGTCGCCGCCACGCTCGCGCACTTCGCGGGCGTCCCGTCACTCTGATATGGCGCTCCCTGCAAACATCATAAAAGTGCTCGTTCCGGCGATGAGCGCCTTCGCGATCGGTATCCTTTCTGCGCCCCTCCTCACGCACTACCTCTTCAAGTACAAGGTCTGGAAGAAGACGACCGGGAAGACCGCGCTCGACGGCTCTGAGGCGACCGAGTTCAAACGCATCCGCGAGACGCAGCATGCGGGAACGGAGACGAAGACGCCGCGCATGGGCGGACTCCTCATCTGGGTCACGGTACTCGTCGTGACCTTCGGCATCTCTCTGCTCGCACAGACGACCGGTTCCGCTACGTTCGCGAAGCTCGACTTCCTCTCGCGCAGCCAGACCTGGATACCGCTCATCGCACTCATCGCGGGCGGCGTGATGGGCTTCGCGAACGACCTCCTCGACGTACGACCCTCGGGTGAGCGGGGCGTGCGGCTCTCCACGCGACTGCTCTTCGTGACCGTCGTCTCAGGCGCTATCGGCTGGTGGTTCTACGCGAAGCTCGGTATGACCGCAATCGGCATTCCGACGGACGGCACGCTCCCGCTCGGCCCGTTCATCATCCCGCTCTACATCATCGTGTCGCTTGGCATCTATGCGGGTGGAGTCATCGATGGCATCGACGGGCTCTCGGGCGGCATTTTCGGCGCCATCTTCATGGCGTACGCCGGCATCGCGTACTTCCAGACCCAGTACGACCTCGCCGCATTCTCCGCGACCCTCACGGGCGCCATCCTCGCGTTCCTGTGGTTTAACGTCCCGCCCGCGCGCTTCTGGATGACCGAAACGGGCACCATGGGGCTCACCATGACGCTCGCGGTCATCGCGTTCCTCACCGACACGCCGGGCGGCGGCTACGGCGTCGCGGCGCTCCCGGTGATCGCGCTTCCGCTCGTCGTCACCGTGCTCTCGAACATCCTGCAGGTCGCCTCGAAACGCTGGCGCAAGAAGAAGCTCCTGCGCATCGCGCCCCTCCACCACCACTTCGAAGCCATCGGTTGGCCGTCCTACAAGGTCACCATGCGCTACTGGATCATCGCCATCGTCTGCGCCATCCTCGGCATGACCATCGCGCTCCTCAAGTAGCGGGGTATGAGGAAATTCGTATCTGGAGACCGCATATTCACGACGCTTGTGCTCCTCGTCGCGCTCGCCGGCTTCGCGATATTTTCCTCGGCGACCCTCGGCCTTCTCGCGCGCGAGACAAGCTCGATATCGCACGACATCCTGCTCCAGGCCGTGCTCGGCCTTGGCCTCGGGCTCGCGGGGCTCGTCGCGGTGCGTGTGACGCCGCTTAACCTCTGGAAACGGTACGCACCGCATATCTTCGTGGCGTCGCTTCTCTTTACCGCGCTCGTCTTCGTGCCCGGCCTCGGACTCCATGCGAACGGCGCGACCCGCTGGATAAACGTCGGCTTCACGACCGTCCAACCGGCTGAGTTCCTCAAGATAGGCGTCGTGCTCTTCCTCGCGTGGTGGCTCGCGCCGCGCGCGCGGCAGCTGCGCGATTACAGGAAAGGGCTCCTGCCGTTCCTCGCCATCCTCGCGCTCCCGGCGGGACTCCTCCTCGCGCAGCCCAATACATCGACGACGCTCCTCATCGTCGCGACCGCCACGGTCATGTACTTCGCCGCCGGTGCTCCGTGGCGCGACTTCGGCATCCTCGTCGGCCTCGCATTCCTCGCACTCGTCGTGGTCGTTCTCATGCGCCCCTACGTGCTCCAGCGCGTCGAGACCTTCTTCCACCCCTCTGCAAACGCGCTTTCCTCCGGCTACCAGATACAACAGTCGCTCATCGCCGTCGGCTCGGGACGGTTGCTCGGGGAGGGCTTCGGGCAGGGCATCGAGAAGTTCAACTACCTGCCGGAACCGGACGGCGACTCGGTGTTCGCCGTGTACGCGGAGGAGACCGGGTTCGTGGGCGCTGTGCTCCTCCTCGCGCTCTTCGTCGCGCTTGCGGCGCGCGGTATCGTGATCGCGGGGGACTCCCGCGACCTTTTCGGCGGCCTCATCGCGCTCGGGTTTTCCTTCGTCATCATCATGCAGGCGTTCATAAACATGTCTGCCATGCTCGGCATCATCCCGCTCACGGGACTGCCGCTGCCGTTCGTCTCCCACGGCGGTACCGCACTTCTCGCCGTGCTCGTCATGTGCGGCTTCATCCTGAATGTCGCCGCGCACCGGAAAGGGTAGAGCGATACAGGTGCGAGGGATTAGTGGTCAGGTTTCAGTCGGACACGAACGGTAACCGTTCTATGCAGCAACGCGAAACGTACCGAGCAACAGGCATCACGCGAGGCTATCGTTCGGCGTACCTCCTGCTATACTAGCGCCATGCGAATCGTCTTTACCGGCGGAGGCTCAGGCGGGCATTTCTATCCCATCATCGCCATCGCGGAGGCAGTGAACGACCTCTCGCGCGAGAAGCGGCTCGTCGAGCCGCAACTCTACTACCTGGCCCCGACGCCGTTCGACGAAGAGGCGCTTTTTGACAACAGCATCCGCTTCATCCGCATTCCCGCGGGGAAGCTCCGCCGCTACCGCTCGCTCGCGAATATTTCCGACAGCTTCATCACGTTCGTGGGCATCATAGCGGCGCTCCTCACCCTGTTCCGCCTCTACCCGGATGTCGTCGTCTCGAAAGGCGGGTACGCGAGCGTGCCCACGACCATCGCGGCGCACCTCCTCGGCATTCCGGTCGTCATACACGAGTCGGATGCAAAGCCGGGCCGCGCAAACCTCATGGCGTCGAAATTCGCGAAAAAGATTGCCGTGTCGTTCGACAGCGCGGTCAGCTACTTCCCGAAAACCGCCGCGGGGCGCATCGC
>JAKAMK010000058.1 GCA_021812925.1 bacterium
ATGAATCGTCTGCGCCGTAGCGTAGTAAGAGTATGAAGCCGCATCGCTCGCGAGACCCGCGCCGTGCCACCGCGCACGGTATGCTGAAGCTATGACGTGGGTCACGCTCGCGCTTGTATTCCTCGGCCAAGAGGCGGTCACGACGACCACGATGCTCGTCGAGGTGATGCGGCTCGGCATGAACCTCTGGCTCGTGCAGGCGCTCTGGCTCTGTGCGGTCATCATCGACCTCTCGGTCGGGTACTGGCTCGGCACGCGCGTGCAGCACCGCTATGCCCACTACCGCATCGTGCAGCGCGCGCAGCAGCTCGCAGCGGCTATCGAGCGGCGCATCGGCCACTACGGCCGGAACGTCACGCTCGTCGTGCTCGGCCTCGTCATGTTCCCGTACGTAAACGCCTTCCTCATCTCGTGGCTCGACGGTCCGCCGCTCGTATTCCTTTCGCTCGTCTTCGTGGGCGACGTGCTCTACTACGCGGTCGAGTGGGGCGTCGCGCTCGGCGCGCTCCAGACCTTCTCGAGCATCCTCTCGACTTTCCTCGCGGTACTCGGCTTCGCACTCATCGTGTCATTCCTCGTGAAGCGCTTCGCTGCGCGCTTCTTGCAGGACGACTGAGAAAGGCGCGGCGAGCAAGGCAGTAATCAGGAAGTATGGCGACGGATTTGCTATGCTTTCTCCATGGAAGATTTGCACAATTACTGGCACCACAAGTGGGTGAACCCGAAGATAGAGATTCGACCTTCTCCTGTGCAGGGTGACGGCTCATTCGCGACCGAGCTCATCAAAAAGGACGAAGTCGTGGCAGTAAACGCCGGACTTGTCGTCCCGGTCGCTGAGGCGAAGGAGTTGCGTCAGAAGATGGGGAGCCTGCGAGGACTGCAGGTAAGCGACGATTTCCTCATCACGTGCACCGACCCGAAAGAGGCGATGTTCAATCATTCGTGCGAACCGAACCTGGGGCTATCCGGGCCTATCATCACGGTCGCGATACGTGACATACAGCCGGGCGAAGAAGTGTTCCATTCGTACTTCTTCTCGGACGTGAACTTCGACCCCTTTCCTTGTAATTGCGGCGCGGCAGCATGCCGCGGTGTCGTGAAGCCGACCGGGTGGAACGACGACCTTGAGTTCCAGAAGAAGTACGCGCGGTATTTCTCCCCCTACCTTCAGGAGAAGTTTACGTGGCGCTAGCCATGCTCCCGGCGCGAAGCTCCGCCTCGCGCCGGGAGGGAAGCGACAAACGCATTACAGACTTCATTTACGAATTCGTGCCGCAGAGTGCTTGACGTGTTTAGTGAAAAGAGGCCCCGATCACGCGGGGCCTCGATTCGTTTCTGCGCTCACGGCAGGACGAAGTCTATAAGGTTGCGTTTCGAAGAACGAATGCGACGGTTCAGCCACGGGAACGAGCCATCTAGAGCGTCGGGCCGTCCGAGGAACCGGCAGAGTTTCTGCCAATGGTCGTCGCACCGCATATCGAGCACAAGCAAATCCCCTGGCCGCTCGGCGAAGTACGCACGCACGGCGTGCTCATGCTCGACGAAGCCTTGCGTAAGCGCAGAAGTATCATCGAACGAGCCAGTACCGTATGCGTGAACGAAGGCCGCGTGCATTCGCGGGATGCGGTTCACGAGTTCGTGACTCCAACGATTGCGCTCCATGGAGGCGAGCCAACTCTCCGTGTCTCGTGTCGTCAGGATGAACTTCGCCTTCGGAAAGGCGACGTCGAGCGTAGGGTAGAACCGTGCGATGGCGATTCCGGTCGCTGCATCGAATCGTGCGATCGTCTCAGTCCGGACGGTCAGACGGCAGGCCTCTTTATCGTGAGCGAGGGTTGAGAGGCGATTGTGCGTGGCGCGATACCCGAGCGCACGTAGAGCCTCGGTGAGCGAGGTGGTGCCTGTGCGCGACAGGCCAACGCCGAAGACTTTCATCAGTCATGTTCCTTGCTGATTCCGCTATATGTCGGAACGGGTGTTCGTTCCGACTCCAGCGCTTATAACTGCCGCTTGGGCCGAGAGGTAGCTTCTACTTCAAGAACCGCAGGAAGAAGGCGGCAAACACGAGCACGATGCCGACGTTCGCCATGAGTCGTTCCCAGAAGTGATTCCTGAAGAACAGCACGTCGACACTGACGATGATGAGCGCCATGACTATGACGCAAACGGTAAGCAGCATTGGTCTTGTCATGCCGTAAGTATATACCCGTTCCGCCAGTCACGCGGAGGCTCTGGAGTGGGGAAGTGATAGGCCTCACAAAACAGAAAACCGCCCCTCGCCGAGACGAAGGAATTTCTTCCGTTCGTCTCGGCCGATGGGGCGGCTTCAGGTGTGTACGCAGTATGAGCAGAGGCGCTGGTCAGTAGCCTTTGGGCGGAAGGAGTATCTCGTCGTTCACGCGGATGAAGCCGCCCACGATGATTTCGGCGACGAGGCCGCCCCGGTCGAAGAACGCTTGTTGGAAGCTTTCAGCCTTGCCTGCAAGCTTGCTGGGCCGGTTGCAGGGGTCGCAGTATTTCACGCCCCGGAACCTCGCTCTGCCGATCTCGAACTCGCGACCGATGAGCCACATGAGCTCGACGCCCTCGACCGCGACGTTGCGGCGCGTCTCCGCGTGCGTGAAGCCACTGCCTTCGAGAAAGAGGTTGTTGATGAACGTGACCTGGCGATGACCGAGCTCGCCCTTGTTGTAGCTGCCTTCGCCGGTAGCGTAGCGGTCGCCTTGAAGCCCTCCGCCCGCCATCGCGAGCGCATGTTCGATGTACCGCATCGGTCCGCCTGCAATAGGAGCGATGCAGATGGAAATCAGTTTTCCGTTTGGCATGTCCGTAGCCCTCTTGGTTTACGTTCAGGAAGTCGACTGTGTTCAGGAAATCTGCGGGCATGTAACCATGCCCGCGGGAGAAAACCAAATGCCTCTCGAAATACAAGGAAGAGGGCCGCCGTTCGCTTTTGCGAAGGGCGGCCCAGGGGGTCTGAAACACAGCTACCTCACTGCTTGAGAATCTTATCGAAGACTTTGCGACACGCGGCGAGTTGTTCCTCGGCGAGTCTCACAGAATCCCGCAGTCCCTCAAGATGCGAGGAAGGGAAGAAGGCGACGGCTTCCGCTGTCGCTTCTTCCTGGACAACGTTGTTGAGGCTAGTGGCCGTGGCAGCAATCATGCGCACACGGGTATTTATCGTACGACGACGATGTTCAGGACTTAACTGCGTCGTACGCGCACCTCCTCCGTCCCCCACGTTCCGAATATGTTCTCGGAGGCCTGCAACCGTCAGTTCCCGGTCCATTATCTTTTGCGCATACTTCAACTGCTTGTCGGCAGGCTGGCGTGCGATTTCTATCGCGGCGAGCTTCGGCAGCACGTACCCTTTGTTCACTTGACCTTGCGCGATATGCGGATCAAGCATGTCTCGGACTTCCGGAATCAGCCGACGCAGTCCGTACAGGTCGGAGGCTTCTTGGGCCTTGATGCCGATTACTTCCGCAATCTGATACATCGTCAGTTTCAGCTTTTCGTGGAGCTTCTGGACCGAGTCGGCGATCTCGAGGATCGTATGTTCTTCCCGGTTGAAGTTGGATATCACTGAGACGACATACGGTGCCGCTTCGTCATCCACCTCCACGAGCATTGCCCGGTACTCGGGCAATCTTGCCTCAAGCACACCCCGAAGGCGGCGTTCGCCGTCGAGGAGCTCATGGACGCGTCCCATTTCGTCACAAGGCTTAGTTCTGATGATTCCGGGCATCAGCTGGCCGACGCTCTTCAGCGACCGGACCAGCTTGGCCTGTCGTTCAGGATTGAAGTAGACGCGTGGTTGACCCTTGAGCGGCGCAATGAGTTCCGGCGGCACTTTGACGTAGACCGCATTCGCCATCGCGATCCTCACACGCTCCAGGATTGCAAGGCCCGCGGCGGAAGTGATTTCGCTTTCAGACTGGAACGCAGTCTTCGGGGTCGCGTTCATACATTCGACCGAACAGAAGTACGTAGGCCGGCCGGCGTCATCGGTGCGCGTGAAGTGCGCCGACTTCTCGGGATGGAAGCATTTTGAGTTGCTGCAGGTCGGCATCGGCTTCTCGCAGAAGTCGAGGACGACTGCCGGTATGTCCTTCGAGCCGTCTTCTTTGCAGTAGCGGCTGAAAGGAGCATTTGCCTCAGAGCGAGACCTGCCGGCGTCTAAGAATGCACGAGCGAAGACTTCTTCGGGTGTGATGTGAAGGGCTAGAGCCTTCGCATGCACCGCATCGTTTCGGTGCGAATCTGTTGCATGGCGGCTGGAGAGCTTCACCATCGTACGTCCCTTTCTGTGGTTCTCTGGGTTGTTAAAGACCGTACTGACCATACTTGACTGTACTGCCTGAGAAGGTACTACCTGGCCTACAAAGACACAACTGCCTCCAGCTTCCAGCTAGGTAAAGGCCGCTCAACACAGAATAATCGAGCCTTTGGAAGAGGGAATTGTTGTACGCGTTGGGGGTGCAGGTGCGGGATATAAAAAGAATGCCGCCCACTCATTGCAGAGGTGGGCGGCTGTCACGCATTCGATGCCGTGGTGTGGTCGCCGGGTGCGTACCGGCTCAAACGTGTGAGTTCGGTAGAGCGCTCTCGAATCGTCGAGCGAGTCTCTGAAGTTCGGTGCGGCGACGAAATAGTCTGCCGAGTCATACAAGACCAGGTCAGGATTACCGAGTTTTGTGTGGGTATTGATACCCATCAGTTCAAATCTGTTCCGCGGGTATTACTTGCACGGATACTCTCGTCCCATTGATTTTCATTTTGCCTTAGCTCCGCTGGCTGGAGAATGTTCGGACTCATTTCGTATAAAAAGAAGAGCCCGACGTAACGCCAGGCTCTCATCAAAAAGGAATCTCCTCATCGTCTTCAGGTTCGGAGATCGGA
>JAKAMK010000059.1 GCA_021812925.1 bacterium
ATAGCGACATCGACGCCGGACGGTTCCTTCCAGGGCAATGGCGTCGTCTCCCAGTCGAACGGTCCGGACACGGTGCCGCCGGTCATCACGCTCCTCGGCGATAACCCGGTGCACGTCTCCGTGGGCAGCACGTACGTGGAGCCGGGCATCTCGATTACGGATAATGTGGACGGCACCATCTCGACCTACCAGACCTTCGTGAACGGGGTGCAGTTTGAGGGCGACCTCTCGACCTTGGACACCTCCGCCCCGACGACCTACCTAGTCACCTACAAGGCGACCGACGCGGCAGGCAACTCCTCGACGGCGATCCGCTCGGTCATCGTGGGCAATCCGGACGGCACGGTGAATCTGGGCTCGGCGTCTTCGACGCCGAGCACGTCGTCCTCGACCACTACGACGACCACCACCTCGAGCACGCCGACCACGACCACGACCGCGAGCTCGACGCCGGCTTCTTCCGACACGACACCGCCGGTCGTGACGCTTACCGGCGCAGCTGCGATGCAGCTCACCGTGGGCGCAACCTTCACCGACCCGGGCGCGACCGCTACCGACAACGTGGACGGCAACCTGACCGCGAAGATTAAGGAGACGGGTTCGGTCGACACGACGACCGCGGGCATCTACACGCTCACCTACAGCGCGACTGACGCGGCAGGGAATACCGGTAGCGCCTCGCGCGTCGTGACGGTGGTCGCGGCGCAAAGCGCGGCGCCGGCAGCCGGCGCCGCGGGCTCTTCTTCTTCGACCGCCTCCTCCACTCCGCCCGCCTCCTCCACTCCGAGCACGTCGTCCTCCGGTACCTCCTCCACCGCTCCTAGTTCCTCTTCCACCGCCTCCAGTTCCACCTCCACTCCGCCGACGAACTAACCCATGTGGGATGTCGGACATCCCACATGGGTTAGTGGAAGACGGGCTCTGGTATGGCCCGTCATTCAAGCCGCAGGGCGACGAGAGACTCATCTTCTCCAGATGCAAGGAACTCTTTTGCCGCCCGCGCATAGCCCCCGTATGCTTCGTCAAAAAGGCGCGTGGTGATTACGGACGGGAAATTCCGCTTGCCAATGTAATCTAGGTAGCTGCTCCACCGATACGATTCGAGATGCCGGAGCGCCTCCTCCGCATTCCTGATGCTCCCCTTGTCGCGAAGCCGCCAGTCTTTCGCGGCAGGGAAGAGGTCGAGGCCGTTGAAGTGGACGTAGTGAAGTATGTAGAGGAATTGCGCGTCGGTCTCAATCGGTATTTTCTTCGTCTTGCCTTGAAAGAGCGACCCTTTCCGCCCGTAGCGCTCGTTGAAGTAGTGGGAATAGCCGCCGTTCAGCTTCTTCAGGAAAAGCGGGATGCCGTCTTCCACGAGCCCTTCGAGTATCAAATGATAATGATTGCGCACCAGCGCCCACCCATGCACTTCCACCAGCTTCTTTCGTATGTGGGATGTCCGACATCCCACATCGGAGGATAGTCCCGAGCGGCGCTCGAATTCCGGGGCCGGGGCGACGTCATTAAATACATAGAGATCATGCACGAAACGTGCATGATCGGAGGAGTCGACAAACAGCGAGCGCCCCTCAACGCCCCTGTTCAGAACGTGGTACAGCGTCATGGTTCCACCATACCTCGCCCATGTGGGATGTCCGACATCCCACATGGGCGAGTGTGGACAAGGGGCGGGTCGAGACGGTGTAGACTAGGGGAGTATTGCTTAGATAACCTCATCTTTCATGGCTACACGCGTTGCAATTAATGGTTTCGGCCGCATCGGTCGCGCATTCGCGCGCAGGAGTTACGGTCGCGATATCGAGCTCGTCGCAGTGAACGACCTTGGTTCCATCGAGAACCTCGCATACCTCTTGAAATACGACACGGTGTATGGGCGCGCGCCGTTTAGCGTGGAAGCCCGCGCCGGCCTTGCCGGCGCGGGCGGTGCGCTCATTGTCGACGGCAAGGAGGTGAAGTTCCTCCAGGAGAAGGACCCTACGCAGCTGCCGTGGAAAGAGCTCGACATAGACGTCGTCATCGAGAGTACCGGATTCTTCACGCACTACGAGGATGCCGAGAAGCACATCCAGGCGGGCGCGAAGCACGTGGTCATCTCGGCGCCGGGCAAGGGCGACGAGTCCATCGGGGCGACCATCCTCATGGGCGTGAACGAGGAGAAGTTCGGCACCTGCGCGGTCACGAGCAACGGCTCCTGCACGACGAATGCCTCGGCGCCGGTCATCGCCATCCTCGACGAAGCGCTCGGCATCGAGAAGGCGGTACTCTCGACCACGCACGCATACACCGCGAGCCAATCCATCGTCGACGGCCCGGCGAAGAAAGACATGCGAGAGGGTCGCGCTGCGGCGCAGAACATCGTGCCGACCTCGACCGGCGCAGCCATCGCCGTGACGAAGGCGTACACGCCGCTCGCAGGCAACTTCGACGGCATCTCGCTCCGCGTGCCGGTGCCGGCAGGTTCCATCGCGGACGTGACCTTCATCGCGAAGCGTGACACGACGAAAGAGGAGGTGAACGACATCCTGCGCAAAGCCGCGAAGGACCCGCGCTGGAGCGCTACGTTCGCGACGACCGACGACGAGCTCGTGTCGAGCGATATCGTCGGCGAAGCGTATGCGTCTATCGCCGACCTCGGCATGACGCGCGTCGTGGGCGGGAACTTGGTGAAGGTGCTCGCGTGGTACGACAACGAGATGGGGTATACGGAGGCCCTCGTGCAGCACGTGCTCAAGGTCGCGCAAAGCTAGGACGGGCGGGTACAAGGACAACACGAGCGCCCCCGCCCATGTGGGATGTCCGACATCCCACATGGGCGGGGGCGGGGTATACTGGGGAACATGAAGATTTATTTCGCGAGCGATCATGCGGGATTCGAGCTGAAAGGGAAGCTCGTCGCGTATGCGAATGAGCTCGGTCATGAGGCGGAAGACCTTGGCGCGTACGAACTCGTGCCCGGCGACGATTATCCGGACTACGTGACACCGTGCGCGGAGAAGGTTGCGGAAGAGAGTGTGCGCGACGCCGGAGGCGTCGCGCATGTGTTCGGGGTCGTCATCGGCGGAAGCGGGCAAGGGGAAGCCATGTGCGCTAACCGCGTCGCGGGCGTGCGTGCGGCGGTGTACTACGGCAAGTCTCCGCGCAAGCAGGTGGACGCCGACGGTAACCACCTCGGCATGATAGAGAGCGAGCGAGCGCATAACGACGCGAATATCCTTTCTTTGGGCGCACGCTTCGTCTCGGAAGACGAAGCGAAGGACGCGCTCAAGCGCTTCCTCGAGACGCCCTTCTCGAACGAGGAGCGCCACGTGCGCCGCATCGCGAAATTCTGACGTGCGTATGTCGGACATGATATGTCCGACATACGCACGGTATGGTCAGGGACTCCCGTCCACATAGCGGGCGGGAACCCGCGCGCCGCTGCGGCGCGCGGGCTATACTAGCCTTGTATGGTCGGCATTCGATTCGATACCGAGCAGGAGTACGCGCCACAGTATGCCGCGACGGAACAGCCGCTCTTCATCCGCTGGGTTCTCGCTACGGGGGTCGTTAAGGACGAGAAGCAGGCGCACTACGTGCTCATCGGCATTGCGGTGGCGGCTGTGGTACTTGCCCTGTTCTTCTTCTTTGGCGTCGGAGGCGTCACCCATCGCCCGCCGCCGCCTAACCTTGGTGCGATGCCGGGAGGTCCGGTCCGATAGGTATGAAACGCGGGTTCACCCCTACACCCACTTTCGCATCGCGCACAGCGCATGGCCGGAGGCCTATGCGAAAGCGGGTGTCGGGGTTCACGCTCATCGAGCTTCTTGTCGTCATCGCCATCATCGGGCTCTTGTCGGCAATCGTGCTCGCGTCCTTGAACACGGCACGCAATAAGGGCAAAGACGCGGCGATACAGGAGGACGTGTCGCAACTCCAGACGCTCATGGAGCTCAATTATTCTGATAGCGGCAGCTATGGCGCACTCCAGATAGGGTGGGTGCCCCAGTCTGGCGCATGTACCGGATTTACGAGCGGGTCCTACGCTGCGAAAGCGCAGCAGATATGTAACGATATCGTTAACAATGCGGCCGATCCTGGCTGGGGCGCGCCTGGTTACAAGTTCTACACAGGCAACTCAGTCGGCGTCCAGGACTACTCCATCATGGTCTACCTTAACGACGGCAAGTGGTATTGCGCGGGAAGCAGTGGCGCTAAGGGTGAGTACACGAGCTATAACGTTCAGCCGGGCTGCTGGAACAATCCGTAACGTTCCGAAGCGCAAGGCGGGTGGTATCATGACGTCATGAGCTTCCTCGTCCCGGCGGTATTGCCGACGTCGCGTAAGGACCTCGAGAGCGACATCGCGCTCTTCGAGAAGATGAAGCACGTGACGAGGGTGCAGATAGACACCGTGGACGGGCAGTTCGCGGGCCCTGCGTCGTGGCCCTATAACGACGTCGACGGGTTTCGTGCGATGGTCGAGTCTGGCGAGATGCTCCCGGGCATCGAGCGGTTCGAGTATGAGATAGACCTCATGAACCTCGACGCGGAACGCGCGGGCGACATGTGGCTTACGCTCGGCGCGTCGCGCCTCACTTTCCACGCTGAAGCTACGACCAATCTGCCGCTCCTCTTGGAACGCATGCATCTCCGGAACAGCGCCGGCCCCGGATTTCTCACGGGGCTCGTCTCGTTCGGCGTCGCGCTCAACCTCGGAAGCGACCTTTCGCTCATCGAGCCGGCGCTCCCTCTGGTGGATTACGTGCAGTTCATGGGCATCGCGCGTATCGGGCGCCAGGGCCAGCCGTTCGATACGCACGTCTACGACCGCAT
>JAKAMK010000060.1 GCA_021812925.1 bacterium
GTAGCGGATGAGGAGCACCGCACGCATCGCGTCGAGCACGAGTTCGAGAAAGAGCTTCAGGTCTACCCCGCTCTTCGCCGTGTTCTCTATCGCGGCGAGTGCGGAGCCGCGGTCGCCCGCGGCGAGCGCGGAAATAAGCGCGTGCACCTGCTCCTGCCGCGGCGCGCCGGTCGCCTGCTCTACTTCCGCCCGCGAGAGCGACTTCCCCGACGCACCCGTGAGCACGCGCTGCAGCACCGAAAGCGCATCGCGGTACGAACCTTCGGCGAGCATGGCCACGAGCTCCGCTGCGTCCGTGTCGAGCGTGTAGCCCTCTTGCTTCGCCACCTTCGTCACGAGCTCGGTGAGTCCCTTCCTATCCGGCTTCTTGAACTCGAATACCTGGCAGCGGCTCTGCACCGTCTCCGGCACCTTCTCGAGCTCGGTCGTGGCGAGGATGAACACCGCGTGCGCGGGCGGCTCCTCGAGCGTCTTCAAAAACGCATTCCACGCCGCCTTCGAGAGCATGTGCACCTCGTCGAGGATGTAGACCTTGTACGGCGAAGCGAACGGGAGCGTGTAGACGCCCTCGGTGAGCGCGCGGATATCCTCGACGCTGTTATTCGACGCTGCGTCCACCTCGTACACGTCACGCTCGTTGCAGCCTATCTCCTTCGCGAAGATGCGCGCCACGCTCGTCTTCCCGAGCCCGCGGCTGCCGGAGAACAGGTACGCGTGCCCTATCTTCTTCGCCCTTACCGCCTCCGCGAGCGGCGTCGTGACCTGGTCCTGCCCGACGACTTCGTCGAACGATTGCGGGCGATACGCGCGGTAGAGGGACTGGTGGGCCATGCGAACTAGTATATAGGCGTTAGGCTCTAGGCACTAGTTCGCGCACAACGGATTCGAGCTCAGCGGCGCTCTCGGCGGCCATGAGTTTCGCGCGCAGGTCGGCGGCGCCGTCGAAGCCGGTGACGAAGGCCTTTATGTGCTTCTTCAGTATCGCGAAATTCTTCTTCGGTGTGAGCTGTTCGAAGTCCTGTGCGAGCTCGACCAAGGCGGCGAGCTTCTCCGGAAGCGGCGTGTCCTCGGGCTTCCGCCCTGCAAAGACCCACGGATTACCGAACATGCCGCGGCCAATCATCGCGCCGTCTGCCCCGCTCTCCGCGACCTTCCGCTTCGCGTCCTCGAGGTCCGTAAGGTCGCCATTCCCGATGAGCAAGACGTCGGGAGCGATGCGGTCGCGCAGCGCGACCGCCTTCTTCATGTACTCCCAATTAGCCGGCACCAAGGACATCTCCTTCCGCGTGCGCAGGTGAAGCGTGATAGCCGCAGGCTTCGCTTCGAGCAAGACCGGCAGCCATTCGTCGAGAGACTCTGTGTTGTAGCCAACGCGCGTCTTTACCGAGACCGGCAGTCCGCTCGCCTCCTGCGCCGCGCGGATAACCGCGCGCGCGACCTCCGGCGTCTTAATCATGGCCGAGCCCGCGCCCTGCCGCTCAATGCCGCGGTCTGGGCAGCCCATGTTGAGGTCGATGCCATCGAAGCCGAGTTCCGCCACGAGCTTCGCCGCGTACGAGACCATCTCCGGCTGACTCGAGAATATCTGCGCCACGATAGGCCGCTCGCCCGGCGTAAACGCGAGGTCGCGCATGAGCGGATTCTCCGCGTCGGGCATCTTTGCGAGCTCACGTGTGTGGTAGAGGCCGTCCGCAGAAACGAACTCCGTCCAGAAGACGTCCGGCTTCCCGAGCTTCGCCACAAGCTTCCGCCACGCAGGGTCGGTGACGTCCGCCATGGGCGCCATCGCGAAAAAAGGCCTCGAAAGGCGCTGCCAGAACGACTGCATACCGTGTACCATACCGCGGCCAGCACACATTGACAAATACACTTTGCATAGTAATGTGTTTCCGGGCTCGTGTTCCCATTTTTGAAAGGAGGTTGCCATGCTCTGGCACCAAATTCACGAACTCCATACGTTCGCGTACCTCATCCTGGTTTACGTCTTGCTGTGGGCGACTCTCGGCGGCTACACCGCTCGTCGGCTCGCCGTCGGCACGATCATCGGAGGCGAGTTTACCCTCGTCCTCTTCCTGGTCCTCTGGCTCGCCGCTGGCGTCGCACTGGCATACTACTGCCCGTACCCGCCACTCGCGCTCGGCTCCTGGCTCTCGCCAGTAGTCATCGGCGCGGCGAATCCGTTCTTATGCGGATTCGTCCTGTGGTTTGCCCTAGCTCTCGGCTTCGGCACCGCAGCGGTGCTCGACGGACGACCGAACAGCCGGTGATATACACGAACGTGTGCGAAAGCGCGCACGAAGGCAACGCCTTCGGGCGCGCCTTTCATATTCAATGCTTCGCGGCAGCTTTGAGATATATCTTGCCCGGGAAGCGCAGGTCTGCGTACTGAACCGAGCCGTCACCCAGGTTGAACTGCGCGCGCGCCGAACTGAGCGCGGTGAACGCCTGCGATTCCTGTCCGAGTAGGTACAGCACGACCGAACCGGACGTGAGCGTGTCGTCCGCCTCGCCGTCGTGGAGGTACACGCTCACGACGGGCGAACCGAAACTCGCGAGTTGCCGCGCGAAATCGAACGCAGCGGGAAGCGCCGCCGCTTCAGCGATAGTCGCGTTCTGTGGAAACGGCACCGTCGCCTGCGGCGTGGCCGATGCATATAAGAGAAAGTCGTTGAGCGGCGCTTCGCCCGCCTCAACCGGAGCACTCGAGGATGCGGTCGTGGACGCGGCGCTCGGCGCGAGTGCATACAGAAACCCGTTGCCGTCGAAGAGCCAGCACTGCCCGGCGCTATCGGGCGACGTCCCGCACCAGCGACCGACCGGCGTGCGCATAATCGCCCGTATGCCGAGCGAGGTTACGCCGGTGTGATAGATAGACACCGCTGCGATGCCCGGATCCGCACCAAGAATAAGCGCGCGCATCGCGCTCTCGGGCGCAAAGAATGTGGAGTTCCGCGGGACGATACCGAGGTACGTGCCCGTGAGCGCTCCGGACGCTACTGCCGACAGTGAGGGGTCGCCCGCGTCGACCGTAACGAGCCGGATGCGCAGGTACGGCTGCCAGAGCAGCCAGAGGAGCGCGCCGACTATCGTCGCCGCTAAGAGCGCGACTAGGATGCGGAGGCGGCGGCGGCTACGCCGCCGCCGCTCATGGAGCCGCTCACTTCCCCGGTCCCGCGATAACGTCCTTTCCGACATAGGGAACGAGGACTTCCGGGACGCGGATGGTGCCGTCCGGCTGCTGGTAATTCTCGACGAGGACCGCGAGGAACCGCGGCGTCGCGAGCGCGGTGTTGTTCAGCGAGTGCGCGAACTTCATCGTGCCCTCTTCGTCGCGGTACCGGATATTCAAGCGGCGCGTCTGGAAATCGTGGAAGTAGCTCGAGGAGTGCGTCTCGCGGTACTTGCCCTCCGAGGGCATCCAGCACTCGATGTCGTACTTCTTCACCTGCCCGAGCCCGAGGTCGCCGCCGCAGTTCACGACGACGTGGTACGGAATTTTGAGCGCCTGAATCATCTCCTCGGCGTTCTTCGTGAGCTCTTCGTGGTACGCGACCGACGCCTCGTGCGAGGCCTCGCACAAGACCACCTGCTCGAACTTGTAGAACTCGTGCACGCGCACGAGGCCTTTCGTGTCTTTGCCGTGCGCGCCCGCCTCGCGGCGGAACGCGGGCGAGAACGAGAAGAATTTCACCGGAAACTGCTTCGCGTCGAGCACCTCGTCCATGTGGTATGCCATCGTCGCGACCTCCGCGGTGCCGGAGAGGTACTCGCCGTCCTGCGTCTTGTAGAGGTCCTCTTCCGACTGCGGGAGGTAGCCGGTGCCCATGAACCCTTCGCGGCGCACGAGGCTCGGCACGATCATCGGCGTGAAGCCGCCCTTCTTTATGAAATGGTCGGTCATGAACTGCCAGAGCGCGTAGGACAGGAGCGCGCCGTCGTTCTTCAAGAAATACCCGCGGAAGCCCGCGACCTTCCCGCCCCGTTCGAAGTCCGCCATGTCGAGCGCGGTCATGAGCTCCACGTGCGACTTCGGCGCCGCCATCTGCGGAATGTCTCCTCCCTCGGTTCCGCTCGGGACGGGCCAGGTGCGCACCTCGACGTTCGCCTCGTCGCTCGCGCCCTCCGGCACGGACATGTCCGGGACGTTCGGCACCATGAGCATGAGCTTCTGCCACTCTTCCATGACCGCCTTGTACTTCTCTTCTGCCTCGCCCATACCGGCTTTCAGCTGGCGCATCGCCTCGAGGAGGCGCTCCTTGTCTGCGCCCACGGCGCGCTGGATTTCCGTCGAGCGGCGGTTCTGCTCGGCCTTCTTCGCGTCGAGCTCCGCGCGGAGCGCCTTGCGCTCGTCGTCGACCGCAAGGAGACGGTCTATATCGGCGTCGATGCGCTTCTTCGCAGCTCCCGCCTTCACTATCTCTGCGTTCTCCCGGATGAATTTGATATCGAGCATACGCGCGGTGTAAGTACGCTACGATACTACCATATGGAAATCCGCACGCTCGTACGCGGAGAATTGCCGGATGCGCTCTACGAGATACCGGGGCCGCCGGGGACGCTTTGGGTGCGCGGGTCGCTCCCGAGTCCGGGCACGAAGTACCTCGCGGTCGTCGGCAGCCGTGCGCTCTCCGACTACGGGCGCGAGGCGTGCGAGCGACTCATCGCGGGTCTTGCCGGGTACCCGGTCTCGATCGTCTCGGGGCTCGCCTTGGGCGCGGACGCGTGCGCGCACCGTGCGGCGCTCAAAGCGGGACTCCAC
>JAKAMK010000061.1 GCA_021812925.1 bacterium
TACGGAAATCGGTGAGACCTTTCTTGGCGAGCTCCTTCCTGAGCTCCTTCTGCACCTTTTCGAGGCCGGTCTCGGTCTCTTTCGTTTTCAGTTTGCGGACCGAGAGCGCGTGCGCGTACGCGTCCGGGTCGACGTAGGGGAAGGCGAGGTCTTCGAGCTCGCGCTTCATGCGGCCCATGCCGAGGCGATCTGCGATGGGTGCGTAGATTTCCAGCGTCTCAAGCGCGATGCGCCGGCGCTTCGCCTCCGGCACATGCTCGAGGGTCTGCATGTTGTGGTAGCGGTCCGCGAGCTTCACGATGAGCACGCGGATGTCGCTCGCGGTCGCGACGAGGAGCCGTCGGAGCGACTCCGCGTGGCGCTCGGCGCCGCGGTACTTGTGCGTGCCGAGCTTCGTGACCCCGTCGACGATGAAGAGGAGCTCCTTCCCGAACTGCGCTTCGATCCCCTCGCGTGACGCCTTCCCATCCTCGATGACGTCGTGGAGGAGGCCGGCGGCGATGGTGGTCGCGTCCATGCCGTAGGTCGCGAGAATCTTCGCGGTTGCTGCTGGATGCACGAAGTACGGTTCGCCCGAGAACCGCAGCTGGCCCTCGTGAGCGTTTTTCGAAAGCTCGTACGCCTTCTCGACGTACGCGATGTCCTCGGGCGACGCGGCGGACATCTCCGCGGTAATCTCCTTGACCGGGGTCATGGAGGCCACTATACCACTCCGCTATTTGAGGTACTCGGCGGCCTCGTCCGGCGTGAACGCGTCCGGATCGGTCGATTGCGGCAGGTAGATGCGGCGGAGGCCCTTTTTGAGGAAGTAGCCCTGCTTCGATTTGTAGAGGACGAGCTGCTTACGGGTCTTCGGATGGGGCCCTAGCTCGCGGACTATCTCGACACCTTTCGGCGGCCGCTTCGGCGTTGCGAGGAGCTCGAGCGCCTCGTCGAGCGTGATCGTGTACGGGTCGCCCTTCTTGATAGAGCGGAACTCGCCGTCGCTGCCGACGTACGGGCCGTAGCGCCCGGTCGACGCGAACACCGGCTTCCCGGTCGACGGATGCAGCCCCAGCTCGCGCGGCAGCGAGAGGTACCGGAGCGCGTCTGCCAGGGTGACCTTTGAGAGATCCGTGCCGGACGGAATGGACGCACGCTTCGCTGCCGCCTTCGGCCGTCCGCGCCCCTTCTTCTTCGCCTTCGGCGCTTTAGCGCCGCTATCTGCTATCTGCTGTTCGCTATCCGCTTCCGGTAACGCCATCTCGACGTACGGTCCGAACCGTCCGGTCTTCACATAGATCGGCGCGCCGGTCTCTGGGTGGTACCCGATCGGCTCATCGCCTTTCAGTTCCGTGCCGTCCTCGGTGCGCGCGCCGAGGCAGTCCGGGTAGCGCTTGCAGCTCATGAACACGCCGCCGCGTCCGAGTTTGTACTCCATGGGGCCGCCGCAGGTGGGACAGGGGAACTCGGGCGGTACGTCGCCGAGAGAGGTCGCCTTCGGGAGCTTCTCCTTCGCCTTCACCGCTTTCGCGAATGGGCCGTAGAACGACGAGAGCGTCTCCCCGTAGCCGCGCTCACCGCGCGCGATCTCGTCAAGCTCGTCCTCCATTTCTGCAGTGAACGAATCGCTGATGTATTGCGGAAAGTTCTCTTCGAGCCAGCCGGAGACCACCATGCCGGTCGCGGTCGGCTTAAGCGTCCGTCCCTGTTTTTCGGCGTAGCCGCGATCCTGGATGGTCTTCATGATGGACGCGTACGTGGACGGACGGCCGATGCCGCGCTTCTCGAGTTCCTTGATGAGTCCTGCCTCGGTGTAGCGGTTGGGCGGTTCGGTTTGCTTCTCCTCGCTCGAAAGGGCGAGCAGGGTGAGCGCTTCGCCCTGGGCGACCTTCGGCAGCTCGACGTCTTCGCCGCGCGCACGAGTGTCGAGCGCGAGCCAGCCGGGGAAGAGCACGCGCGAGCCGTTCGCGTTGAACGCCGGAATGTCGGCGTCCGCTTTCGCCGCTATCGTCGTGCGCATGATTTTCGCAGGCGCCATCTGCGAGGCGAGCGCGCGGGTGCGGATGAGCGCGTAGAGGTGCTCCTCGTCGGGCGTCGCGCCGGCCTTCGCCTTTCCGGCATCGGTCGGGCGGATGGCTTCGTGCGCCTCCTGCGCGTTCTTACTCGTCGTCTTGTAGGCACGGACCTGGACGTAGTCCTTCCCGAACTCGCGCTCGACGACGCCCGCCATCCGCGCCACGGCCTCCTTCGAGAGGTTCACCGAGTCGGTACGCATGTAGGTGATGTGGCCGGCTTCGTAGAGCTTCTGCGCCGCGCGCATGGTGCGCGAGGGCGCGAAGCCGAGCCGCGTCGACGCGGTCTGCTGGAGCGTCGAGGTCGTAAAGGGCGGGCGCGGATTGCGGTCCTCCGATTTCTCGGTCACCGCAGCGACCTCCCAGGATGCGGCGCGCCCGAGGGACACGATGCGGTCCGCCTCCTCGCGCGTCTTCGGTTCCTCCACGCAGGTCGCGGGGAATTCTTCGGCGCCGCCTGAAAAGCGCGCCGAGAGCACGAAGTACGTCTCGGGAATGAACGCCTCGATCTCGCGTTCGCGTTCAGCGAGGATGCGCATTGCAGGTGACTGCACGCGCCCAGCGGAGAGTCCGTAGCGGACCTTCTTCCACACGAGTCCCGAAAGGTCGTAGCCGACGATGCGGTCGAGCACGCGGCGCGCCTCCTGCGCCTGGCGGAGGTTCTGGTCGATGGCGCGCGGGTGCGCGAGCGCATCCTCGATCGCGTCCCTCGTGATCTCGTGGTACGTCACACGCTCGACGGACGGCGCGCTGCGTCCCTTGCCGTGCTCTCCCTTGATGAGCTCGGCTATGTGCCACGCGATGGCCTCGCCCTCGCGGTCGGGGTCGGTCGCGAGGTAGACCCGGTCGGACTTTTCCGCGGCGCGGCGGATCTTCTCGATGACCTCGCGCTTCTCGGCCGGAATAACGTAGTGCGGGATGAACCCGTCCTCGATGTCGACTGCGTCTTTGTTGGACTTCGGCAGGTCGCGCACGTGCCCGACCGAGGCGAGGACCGTGTAGTCCGAGCCCAGGTAGTGCCCTATGGTCTTCGCCTTCGTGGGCGACTCGACGATGAGTAGGTTCTTTGCCACGCCTAACACATAGCGCGTATACCTATATATGGTCAACCCCTGCACCCGGGTATTTCATTGGTGCGGTCTCGCCGTGTACGCCTCTGCGTGCCCATACTGAGTATCAAACGCGAGGAATGAAAACTGAGTGCCGGGGTCACCCTCGCGGGAAGTCGATAGTGGCGATGATGGGGTGGTGGTCGGAGCCGTGGCGGTCGCGGACGACCGAGGCGTCCTCGACGGAAAGGCCGCGCGAGACGAGGATATGGTCGAGCTGCGATTTCGAGATAGGGTGCGTCTTGTAGCCCGCGAACGCGTTCAAGAGCTCGTGCTCGACGAAGCGTCGCTCCATGCGCGAGCGCTCGCGCTTCCAGAAGAACGCGTCGGAGAGCTTTCCGCCGAAGAACCAGTTGAAGAGGGTGACGCGCGGCGACTCAAGTATGTTGAAGTCGCCGCAGATGACGGTCGGCAAAGACGGATCGCGCTCGAGCATCGCTGCCTCGAACTCGCTCGCGCGCCACGCGGGGTGCGCGAGGATGAGGTGCAGGTTGAAGAGCCGCAGCGTGCGGCCGCCCTCCCGTACGTCCACGAAGAGGCCGCCGCGGTCGCGTATCTTCGTGAATTTGAGCGGACGCAGAAGTGTGAAGAGGAACCGTGCGCGTAGTGGCAGGAGCGGCCAGTAGTCGGGGAAGGGCACCTCGCCGCGGTTCACGACCTCGTAGCGCGAGAGGATGACGTTGTAGGTGTGCACGGGTCCCTTCCTAAAGTGCTTCGTCATGTCGCTCCGGTACTCGAGCGCGTACGGAAGGGTCTTGAGGCGCTCGAGGAGTTTCGTCGAGACCTCTTGGAGGCAGATGAGGTCGGCGTCGCTTTCACGAATGAACTCGAACGCGCGTTCGAGTTTCTGATTCACGAAAAGGGTATTCCAGGAAACGACCTTCACCTGGCCACTATACGCGACCGGAGCCGAAAGCGGCAGTGGACAGCCGGCTGCTCGTCCTGCACGACCGGCGCTACGACCGGCGCCAGAGCCCGAACTCCTCGCGCGCGAATCCGGCGAGCTCGAGCGAGATGAGCGCGGTGAGGAGCTCGTGCGGGCTGTACGCGCCCGGCGTGCGGAGCACCTCGTCGCGCGACTTCGGCTCCTCGAGCGCGTCCCAGGCAGCGCGCTCAGCGGGCGAAAGTTCGCGCGGCTCGGCTCGCGCGATGGCGTCCTCTCGCGGCGTGATGCGTAGTGCCTCGAGGAGGTGGAGCGATTCCGTCACGATGGTAGCCCCGAGCCGCGCGAATAGGTGCGCGCCGTACCCGTGAGGGTCTGCAATCCGATGCGGCACGACGAGGAGCTCCTTGCCGTACTCGCCCGCGAGTCGCGCGGTGATGAGCGTGCCGCTCTTGTTACCTGCTTCGATGACGAGAACCGCGTCTGCCATGCCCGCCATGATGCGGTTCCTCGAGGGGAAGTCGTACGGGTGCGCGAGGTAGTCGCCCTCGTGTTCGCTTACGAGCGCACCGCCGGCTTTCAGGATGTCGCGCGCGAGGCCGAGATTCGCCCGCGGCCCGATGACCTTGTCCGTAATGCCTGAGCCCGGTATCGCGATGGTGTGGAGTCCCGCTTTGAGCGCCGCACGGTGCGCGCACGCGTCCG